>NZ_JBNCAQ010000030.1:0-125535 GCF_049808595.1 Streptomyces aurantiaciflavus
GCGCGGCTGGGGCCCCGAGGACCGCAGGGGCGTCCAGGTGGTGCTCACGGGCAAGGGGCGCGCGCTGCACGGCGAGGTGCTGCCGGTGCAGCGCGCGGTGCTGTCGAGGATGCTCGCGAACTGACGGCCGGGGGAACTCGTGCTTCCCGGCCGCCGGTTCGGGGGGATCAGCTCATGACGATGGCGGACTTCTCGTGCCACAGGTCGGCGAGCGCGAGGTCCCCGATGACGGAGGGGAACGGCAGCCGGTTCCACAGCGCCAGGTGGAGCTGCGCCACCGTCCCCGTCACCTCGCAGTCGGCGTCCCCCGCCCCGCCACGCTCCGCGGCGGGCGGCTCCGACGACAGCCGTACGGTCCACACGGCGTCGTCCATGTCGGTCGCCCGCACCCGCAGGACCCGGGGTGTCTCCGTGCGCACCCTGCTCTTCGCGCGCGCGTGGAAGGCGAGGAGCAGCTCGTCGACGCCGTCCGCCGCGAACTCGCGGGACACGGCGGCGGCGAGCTCCTCGGGTGCCGTACCGCGCGCCGACTCCGCGTCCACCCGGTGCACGGCCGTCTCGTGCGCCTGCCGCCTGGCCCAGAAGGCGAGCGGCGAGGGCGCGGGCAGGAAGTGCCAGCACTCCACGTCCGGCGGGGCGGCGGACAACGTGTCGACGAGCCGCCGGTGCCCTTCCTGGAACCAGTCCAGCAGCGCGGTGCCGTCGAGGTCCGGGAGCGCCTCCGGTGGGCGGGGGGTGGCGTGGCCCTCGGCGATGAACGACCGCGCCCAGCGGTGCACGGTGCCCGTGTGCCGCAGCAGGTCCCGGACCTGCCAGTCCGGGCAGGTCGGGACCTTGGCGTCGGGCCCCGCCACGGCCGCCGCGGCGGCGAGGGACCGGCCCTCCTGATCGAGGATGCGGATGAACTCGGCAGTCTCCATGCGGGTCATGCGGTGAGTGTGCCGGATGGAGTGCACTCCACGGCAAGCGTCAGGCGGTGGCGAAGGCCGTACGCAGGGTGCCGACGGCCTGGTTGACGGCGGCCTCGGCGGCGGGGGTGGGGCGCAGGGCGTTGAGCATCACGAAGTCGTGGATGATGCCCTGGTAGCGCACGGCGGTGACGGGGACGCCGGCTTCGCGCAGCTTGTTGGCGTACGCCTCGCCCTCGTCGCGCAGGACGTCGGCCTCGGCGGTGATGACGAGGGCCGGGGGCAGGCCGGTGAGCTGCTCGGTGGTGGCGCGCAGCGGGGACGCGGTGATCTGGGCGCGCTCGGCCTCGTCGGTCGTGTACTGGTCCCAGAACCACTGCATGGCATCGCGGCGCAGGAAGTAGCCGGTGGCGAACTGGTGGTAGGACGGCGTGTCGAAGCTCGCGTCGGTGACCGGGTAGAACAGCACCTGCTGCACCAGCGGCACGTCCCCGCGTTCCTTGGCCATCAGGGTCAGCGCGGCGGTCATGTTGCCGCCGACGGAGTCACCGGCGACGGCGATGCGGGTGGCGTCCAGGCCCTTCGACGCGCCCTGCTCGACGACCCACCGGGCGACGGCGTAGTTCTGCTCGATGGCGACCGGGTAGCGGGCCTCGGGCGAGAGGTCGTACTCGGGGAAGACGACGGCGGCCTCGGCGCCGACGGCGAGTTCGCGGACCAGGCGGTCGTGGGTGTGGGCGTTGCCGAACACCCAGCCCGCGCCGTGGATGTAGAGGACCACCGGCAGGGTGCCCTGGGCGCCGGCGGGCTTGACGATGCGGGCACGGACGGAGCCGGTGGGGCCGCCGGAGACGGTGATCCATTCCTCGTCCACGTCCGGCTTGTCGATCTCCCCGGACTGGACCTCGTCGACGGTCTTGCGCCCTTCGACCGGACCGAGGTCGAACAGGTACGGCGGGTTCGCGGTCGCCTCGGCGAAGGATTGGGCGGCGGCTTCGAGGACGGGGCGGGTGGGGGTGGTGTCGGTCATGGCGACCTCCTCGGTTCGGGTGCCCCGGGCAGCTTCCGACGCTAGTCGTGACCGGAAGCGGTGGCACACCGAGAAGAGTAGCGCGCTATTAAGTCGTGCACAATCAATTAGCTCACGACAGAATCGGGAGGACTCGAACGCTAGGCTGGGTGACGCACGCGATGACCAGCACAGAAACCAGGAGCCGTGCCGTGGACCGAGCCGCCGAAGCGACCGACGGATCGCTGCTCCTGGACGACCAGCTCTGCTTCGCCCTGTACGCGGCCTCGCGCGCGGTCACCGCGCGCTACCGGCCCCTCCTCGAGGAACTCGGGCTGACCTACCCCCAGTACCTGGTCATGCTCGTGCTCTGGGACCAGGACTCCGTCTCCGTACGGGATCTGGGAGCCGCGCTCCAGCTGGAGTCCAGCACGCTGTCACCTCTGCTGAAGCGCCTGGAGGCGGGCGGCCTGCTGCGCCGCGAACGCCGGCCGGACGACGAGCGCTCGGTCGCCATCCGCCTCACCGACGCCGGGGCACGACTCAAGGAGCGTGCCCACACGGTCCCGCTCGCCATCGGCGACGCCATGGGGCTGACCGCCGAGCAGGACGCGATGACCAAGCAGCTGCTCCGCCTGATCAGCTCGAACGTCACCGATGGCTGACCGCGTCGGCGGCCACCCCGCAGGGCGCCGCCGACGCTCCGTCCTGTGGCCCAACGGCGCTAGCGCAGGTGCTGGTTGAGGAAGGAGACGATGGTCTTCCAGGTGGGGGTCACCGGGCGGGCGGGGGTGGAATGTCCGCCGTGTGCGGTCTCCTCACAGGCGCCGGCGTGGGTCGTGTCGTCGCTGAGCATGTCGAACAGGGTGCCGTGTGCCGCCCTCGGGAAGAGGAGCAGGCGTGCGTCGTGTCCCGTGGCGACCAGCTTGTCGTAGAGCAGACGGCCCTGGTGGTAGGGCACGAGGGCGTCCGGCTCGCCGTGGAAGATCATGACCGGCGGGACGGGGCGCTTGCCGACGTGGGTGAGCGGGTTGGCGGGGGCGATCTTGTCCGGGGGGCATCGCGTGATGGTGCAGCCGAGCAGCCGCGACTCGGGGGAGTCCGGGTCGTTGTGGCAGCCGGTGATTCCCATGATCGCGTTGAACTCCTCGCAGCCGTCCGGCATGTGCGCGTCCATCTGGAGGAAGTCGGTCGGCGGGTAGAACGGGATGGCCGCCTGCACGGCGCTGGAGGGGCCGCGCACTCCGACGTCGCCTTCCAGCGCGGGGTTGTCGCCGGTGACGGCGGCCATCGCGGTGGTCCAGCCGCCGGACGAGTCGCCCATGATCGCGACGCGCTCGGGGTCGAGGTTGTACTTCTTCGCGTTGGCGCGCAGCCAGCGGATGGCGCCCTTGATGTCGTGAAGCTGGGACGGGAACCGGGCCTGGGAGCTGGAGCGGATGGACACGCCGGCAACCGCGTACCCGTGCGGGTTGAGCTCGGCGGCGACCCTGTCCGCGTCCCGGCGCCCGTTGTCGGCCAGCCAGGCGGAGCCGCGGGTCGTCGTCCCTGCTCACCATGGTCAGCGGCGTGGCCGCCACCACCCCGCCGTCCACCTCGCTCGCCCTGGCGCACTACCCCGAGATCGCGGGGACCGCGTCGTCACTCCTCGGCATGGCGCGCTTCGCGTTCGGCGGGCTCGCCGCCCCGCTCGTCGGACTCGGCGGCGCCGGCACCGCCGTCCCGCTCGGGCTGGTGACGGTCGCCTCCGCCGCACTCGCGGCGATCGTCCACGCCCTTGCGATCCGCCACCGCACCCACGCCCACGCCCGCGACCGCACCGTCGCCTCCGGCAGACCGCTCGACACCGCGACGACGAATCACTGACCCGCACCGCGGCCGGCCGGCCCGGTACCGCCGGCCCGGCCGAGCGGGAGCGACCGTCCCGGGAGGTACCCGAAGCATGACCGAGTCCGGGTGGGCGACCATGGACGGAAGGAGACACTCCCATGCGAGGAGCAGTCATGTGCGGTGCCGGCGACATCCGCGTCGACGAGCGGGGCGGGCCGACCGGCCGAGTGCCTCTCGCCGCGACCACACTCCCGGCGGTGGTACGCGCGGCACTCGAGCCCGACGTCATGGCGCCCGCCCGGACCTCGCGTGTCCGAGAGGCGGTGCGATCGTGACCCGGATCCTGGTGACCGGTTCCGCGGACGGTCTCGGACGTGCCGCGGCGGATTCACTGTTGTCCGCGGGACACGACGTGGTGGTGCACGCCCGGAACCGGGAGCGCGCGGCGGGCCTCGCCGCACTGGTCGACCGTGGGGCGCACCTCGTCGTGGGCGACTTCACGGAGCGCGACGCCGTACGCCGCATCGCCGCCGAACTGAACGACGCCCAGCCGCTCGACGCCGTCATCCACAACGCCGGCGTGTGGAGCGGACCGGCGGTCATGCCGGTCAACATCATCGCGCCGTACCTGCTCACGGCCCTGCTCCGCGGACCGCGCCGGCTGGTCTACCTGAGCAGCGGCTCGCACTTCAGTGGGCGCGACTCGCTCGCCGGGGTCGACTGGCTGGGCCGGAGTCCGGGGTCGTACTCGGACAGCAAGCTGTTCGTCACGACGCTCGCGGCCGCGGTAGCCCGCCTGCGCCCCGGGGTGCTGAGCAACGCCGTCGATCCGGGCTGGGTGCCGACGAAGATGGGCGGACCGGGCGCACCGGACGACCTCGAGCTCGGTCATCGGACGCAGGAGTGGCTCGCGTCCAGCGACGATCCGGAAGCCTTGACCACCGGCGGGTACTGGTACCACCGCCGACGGCTGCAGCCGCACCGCGCGGTCCACGACGAGGCGTTCCAGGACCGCCTCCTGCGGACGTTGGGCGAGGAGACGGGCGCCGCGCTCTGACGGAGCGCGGCCATGGGGTGCCGCCGTACGGTGTGTTCCTCGTCGGAGTGCTGATGCGCGGCACGACCCCGCCCCTCTCGTGGGGGCGACGGGAGTCGAAGCGCGCGGCTACCAGGCGTATGCCTCGGGGGCCTCGCCGCCCGGGCCCGGCCAGATCTCGTCGAGCTTGCGGAGCGTGTCCGGCGACAGGGTCACGTCGAGGGCGCGCCGGCTGGTGGCGAGCTGTGCCGTGGTGCGGGGGCCGACGATCGTGGCGGTGACGACCGGGTTGTGCAGCAGCCAGGCCAGGGCGACGTCGGCGGGCTGTTCGCCGAGTTCCGCACAGAGCTTCTCGTACGCCTCCAGCTGGGGACGGCGGCGCTCGATGACCTCCTGCATCTGGGGTGTCATGCGGCGACCGCCCTGGATCTTCTGCAGGACGCCGCCGAGCAGTCCGCCGCCGAGCGGGCTCCACGGGATCAGGCCGAGGCCGTAGTGCCGCAGCGCGGGGATCACCTCGAGCTCGACGGTGCGGGCGGACAGGTTGTACAGGCTCTGCTCGGACACCAGGCCGAGGAAGTTGCGGGCGGCGGCGGTGCTCTGCGCGGTGGCGATGTGCCAGCCGGCGAAGTTGCTGCTGCCGACGTAGATCACCTTGCCCTCACGCACCAGCTGCTCCATCGCCTGCCAGATCTCCTCCCACGGGGTCGACCGGTCGATGTGGTGCATCTGGTAGAGGTCGATGTGGTCGGTCCGCAGACGCCGCAGGCTGTCCTCCGCGGCCCTGCGGATCCTGTACGCGGACAGGTACTTGTCGTTCGGGCCGGTGCCCATCGGCTGGTACGCCTTGGTCGCCAGCACGATCTGCTCGCGCCGGCCGCCGCCCTGAGCGAGCCAGCGCCCGATGATCTCCTCCGACAGGCCGTAGCCCTGCACCATGTCAGGAGACTGCGGCCCGCCGTAGACGTCGGCGGTGTCGATGAGGTTGACGCCCGACTCCAGCGCGGCATCCATGATCTCGAAGCTCGTGGCCTCGTCGGTCAGATGCCCGAAGTTCATCGTGCCCAACGCGAGACGACCGACCTTCAGACCGCTGCGACCCAGGTGCGCGTACTGCATGTTCACTGACCTTCTTCGTGGGAGGTGCGGACGGACGGGGTGGGCGGGCCGGCCTCTCGGGTGGCGGCCCAGGAGGCGAGCAGGCGCAGCCGCTCCTCGGAGGGCGAGCCGGGCTCGGCCGTGTAGACGGTGAGGGTGAGGCCGGGTTCGGCGGTCATGTCCAGGTCCTCGTAGGCGAGGGTGAGCTCGCCGACGACCGAGTGGTGGAACCGTTTCGTCCCGGTGCCGTGATGGCGCACGTTGTGGGCGCCCCAGCGGGTGCGGAACTCCTCGCTGCGGGTGGACAGTTCGCCGATGAGGTCGTGCAGGTCCCTGTCGTGGGGGTTGCGGCCGGCCTCGGTCCGAAGGATGGCGACGGCGAAGTCGGAGAGGATCTCCCAGTCGGGGTAGAGGCGGCGCGAGGCCGGGTCCAGGAAGTTGAAGCGGGCGAGGTTCGCCTGGTTGTCGGCCGTGGCGTAGAGGTCGGTGTAGAAGGCGCGGGCGAGCTGGTTGGCGGCGAGCACGTCCAGGCGGCCGTTGCGGACGAAGGCGGGCCCGGCGGTGATCGCGTCCAGGGTCCACCGCAGGCTGCGGTGCGGGGTCCACTGCCGGCTGGTGCGGCGCCGGCGTCGGGTGAGGGCGTCGGAACCGTCAGCGGCCTGGGCCAGGTTGAGGAGGTGGGCGCGTTCGGCGTCGTCCAGTTGGAGGGCGCGGGCGACGGCTTCGAGGACGGCCGGGGAGACGCCGGCGAGATTGCCCCGTTCGAGCTTGGCGTAGTACTCGACGCTCATGTCGGCCAGGGCCGCGACCTCGCTCCTGCGCAGCCCGGGGACGCGGCGCCCGGAGCCGGCGGGCAGTCCGGCCCGTTCCGGGGTGATCTTCGCTCGCCGCGAGGTGAGGAACTCGCGGACTTCGTCACGGTTGTCCACAGCTCGACCGTACGGCCTGCACGTCGCGGGAGGGATGCACTGGCAGTACACCCCTCGCCGGCGATGCGCCGCCCGCGAGGGAAGCCGGTCACCCGGACGGCGCGGCATCCCTCGCCCCGACGTGACGGCGCCGCACGTCGGTCCTCGACGGGTCGGCGAGCGCGAGGCGTCAGCCGTTGCCCAGGCGGTCCGTCAGACAGGCGAGGTAGAGGACCAGGGTTCCGGGCTCCCGGTGCGCGCGGAATCTTCACGGCTCGCTCACCGAAACCGCTAGTTGCTTAAGTCAATCAATGGGGAATAGAGTCGGGTGGTCGCGCAAACCGCATCCCCTCGGAGGCCCGACCGATGACCCCTGCGCACCCCACGCCCGCCGAGACGAGCGGATCCGCCGTGCCGCGGGCCGGGCTCGTCGTCGCGGTGCTGGCCTTCGGCGGGATCGTGGTCTCGCTGATGCAGACCCTGGTGATCCCGATCGTCCCCGAGCTGCCGAAGCTGCTGGACGCCTCGGCCTCGGACACGGCGTGGGCGGTCACCGCCACGCTCCTCGCGGCGGCCGTCGCCACCCCCGTCATGGGCCGGCTCGGCGACATGTACGGCAAGCGCCGGATGCTGCTGGTCAGCCTGGTCATGCTGGTCGCCGGGTCGGTCACCGCCGCCCTCAGCGACACGCTGACACCGATGATCGTCGGCCGGGCGCTGCAGGGCCTGGCGTCCGGCGTGATCCCGCTGGGCATCAGCATCATGCGCGACGAACTGCCCGCCGAACGGCTCGGCTCGGCCACCGCGCTGATGAGCGCCTCCCTCGGCGTCGGCGGCGCGCTCGGTCTGCCCGCCGCCGCGCTGATCGCCGACCACTTCGACTGGCACGTCCTCTTCTGGACGTCGGCCGCGCTCGGTGTGGTCGCCGCCGTGCTGGTGCCGCTGATCGTGCCCGAGTCGGCGGTGCGCAGCGGCGGGCGGTTCGACCTGGTCGGCGCCGTCGGGATGGCGGCCGGCCTGGTCTGCCTGCTTCTCGGCGTCTCCAAGGGTGCCGACTGGGGCTGGACCAGCGCCACCACGCTCGGCCTGTTCGCCGCCGCGGTCGTCGTCCTGTCGGCGTGGGGCTTCTTCGAACTGAGTGTCAGGGAGCCTCTGGTGGACCTCAGGACCACCGCCCGCCGTCAGGTGCTGGTGACCAACCTCGCCTCCATGGCGTTCGGGTTCTCCATGTTCGCCATGTCCCTGGTCCTTCCGCAGCTCCTGCAGTTGCCCGAGGCGACCGGCTACGGTCTGGGCAAGTCGCTGCTGGACGCCGGCCTGGTCATGGCACCCACGGGCCTGGTGATGATGGCCATGGCCCCGGTCTCCGCCGCCATCTCCAAGGCGCGGGGCGCGAAGGTGACCCTGATGCTCGGCGCCGTGATCGTCGCCGTCGGATACGGCCTCAACATCGTGCTGATGGACGCCGTCTGGCAGCTGGTTCTGGCGTCCTGCGTCATCGGCGCGGGCATCGGCTTCGCCTACGGCGCCATGCCCGCGCTCATCATGGGCGCGGTGGACCCCTCCGAGACGGCCGCCGCGAACAGCCTCAACACCCTCATGCGGTCCATCGGCACCTCCACCGCCAGCGCCGTCGCCGGCGTGATCCTCGCCCAGATGACCACCACCTTCGGCACCGCCGCCCTGCCCTCCGAGAACGGGTTCAAGGTGGTCATGGCCGTCGGGTCGGGCGCCGCGGTGCTCGCCTTCCTCGTCGCCGCCTTCATCCCGCGGCAGCGCACGGCCGCCGCACCGGCCACGGAACCCGACCGGGAGAACGCCGGTACGAGCGCGCCCGATCCGGTCACCGGCAAGGAGAACGCGGGTACGGCGAAGCTGGTCAGGGCCGAGGAGAGCGCGGGTACGGCGGAGCCGGTCAGCGCCGGGGTGAAGGAAGAGGTCGTGGGCGCCGCCGTCGCCGTCCCGCTGGCCCGGGCCGTCGCGGACCTGGTCGGCACCGTGCCGGGACTGGCCGACGGGGAACCGGCCGGGGGCGGTCGTCCGGTGCGCGGCCGGGTGCGGGGCGCGGAGGGCGCCCCGGTGGGCGGCGCCGCGATCACGCTGATCTCGCTGGGCGGCCGGCAGTTGAGCCGCGCGGTCGCCGGTCCCGACGGCTCCTACACGGCAGAGGCGCCCGGGGAGGGCACCTACGTGCTGATCGTCTCCGCCGACGGCCACCAGCCGCGGGCGACGACCATCGTGGTCGGTGCCACACCGGTGACCCACGACGTGCTGCTCAGCGGCAGCAGCGGGCTCGCCGGGACGGTACGGACGGCGGACGGTGGGGTGCCGGTCGCCGGGGCGGCCGTGATCGTCACGGACGTCCGGGGCGATGTGCTGGCGACCGCGCAGACCGACGGCGGCGGTGAGTTCTCCCTCGCCGACCTGGTGCCGGGGCCGGTGACCCTCGCGGTCAGCTCGCCCAAGCACCGGCCGCTCGCGCTGCCCGTCCAGATCGGCGCCACCGGGATCACGCGTGTGGACGTCGAGCTGCGGCCCGGCGCGCAGGTGCGGGGCACCGTACGCGGTGCGGGCGCACCGCTGGGCGACGCGCGGGTGACCCTGATGGACGCCGCCGGAAACGTCGTCGCCACCACCACGACCGGCAGCGACGGCGTGTACGCCTTCTCCGACCTGGACAGCGGGCAGTACACGCTCATAGCCACCGGGTACCCGCCGCGCGCCGAGGGCGTGAGCGTCTCCGGCGGAGACGTCGACGGCCACGACATCGAACTGGCCCACGCCATGGACTAGTGCCGCGGCAGGCAACGTTTGCCCGTTGAGGAGCGGCGTCGTGGGGGTACCTCCCGCCCGAGCCGCGAAGCCGGTTCGAGGGTGGGGGAGCGTGCTCTCGGTGTGCCGGCCGGAAGCCCTCGTACTGGATGTACTCGGGCTTTCGGCCGGTGCGGCGAGAGGGCGTGCCGGGCGTCGCGACGGGGCGAACGTTGCCTGCCGCGGCACTAGTTCGGTCGGGCCGCAGGCACTGGCGGCGCGACACCGGAGAGCCGGCATCCACCCCACGCGGGTGCCGGTCCTCCAGGCGGTCAGTCGGTTCGCGGGCGGGCGAGCAGTGTGCGCAGGGCGTGTGCGAACTCCGCGTCGGCTTCGGGTGATCCGTGCGGTGAGCGCCAGGCCACGTATCCGTCGGGCCGCACGAGCAGGGCCCCCTCCGGGCCCAGCCCGTGCGGCTCGGCCAAATCCAGGTCCAGGTGATAGACCTCCACGGGCACCGCCAGCTCGTGCGCGGCGCGACGGGCCGCCGCGGCCCAGGGGTCGCCCTGCGGGCCGACCAGGACGACGAAGTCCGTGCCGTACAGATCGAGCGTGGAGACGGGCGCGTCCGCGTCCTGGGTCACAAAGACGTGCGGGGCGCGGGTGCCGGGGACGCCGTTCACCTCGTCCGGCGCGAGGAGCTGCTCCGGCGGGGCGCCGGGCGCCGCGCTCGAGTGGTAGACACCGCCGTGGGTGAGAACGTCCGGGTCCAGGAGCGGTTCGTCGTCCGCGTACCCGGGCAGGCGCCACCGGGCGCGGCCGCGCAGGTACGCCTGACGCATGTTGCGCTCGGCCACGGGCCGCCGTTCGCTCTCGTACGTCGACAGGAGTCCCGGACCTGCCGTGCCGCGCAGCACGCAGGCCAGTTTCCAGGCGAGGTTGTGGGCGTCCTCCATGGCCGTGAGGCCACCCAGGCTGCCGGTCGGAGGCATCAGGTGTGCCGCGTCGCCGGCCAGGAGAACACGGCCCGCACGGAAGCGTTCGGCGACGCGTGCCCCGAGCGGGAACGTGAAGACGCGGGCCGCGCCGGGGACCTGTTCGAGCAACTCGACGTCGAGGGCGGGCAGTCCGGTGGCCGACCGCAGCCAGGCCACCGGGTCCTGGGGTGCGTCCTCGGTCACCGCGGTGCCGAAGAACCAGTGCAGGCCGGTGTTGTCGAGCGGGCCGAGCACCGTTCCCGGCGCGGGCCGGTCGAGGTAGGCCATGCCGATGTCACGGCCGCGCAGTGCCGGGGCGAGGTCGGCCCGCACGTGCATCGTGGCCATGCGGAACAGCACCCCGGGGCCGTCGGAGGCGATGCCCAGGCGCCGGCGGATCCCGCTGGACGCCCCGTCCGCCGCGATCAGGTAGTCCGCCCGCACGCTCTCCTCGGTCCCGTCCGGGCCGCGCAGCCAGGCCGTCACGCCCTCGTCGTCCTGCTCGAAGCCGGCCAGTTCGGTGCTGAAGAGCACCTCGACGTCCTGCTTGCGCAGCCGTTCGACCAGCAGCGTCTCCAGTTCGTCCTGGCCGATGGCGACGAACGGGCACGGTGACGAAGAGGCCCGGTCGGCGTCGGTGCCCGGATCGCCCAGCAGTTCGTGCTCGTCGGCCAAGGTGCGGGCGCGCACGGAGACCAGGCGGTCGGCGGGCGTACCCGGCGGGCAGACCGCGAGGATGTCCTGCTCCAGCCCCGCCTGCCGGTACAGCTCCAGGGCCCGCGGCGACATCCCGCGCAGCCTGGGGTGGGGCAGGACGCCGGCCCGGCGCTCCACGACGGTCACGGGGATGCCGTGCAGGGTCAGGAACAGCGCTGCCGTCATCCCGGTCAGGGAGCCGCCCACCACGAGGACGGGGACCTGGCGCATCGACCGCCTTCCCGGGGCGCGGACACCGGTGCCCGACCCCTTCGACTTCACCGGAACGGGAGTGCCGGGACGCCCTGGGAGCGACCCGGCACCTGCCTCGTCAGTGCTTCTGCATGTACCACGGAGGCCACAGGCGCTGGTCCCGCGAGGGGGCCGCCGCCTTGGGCGGGTTCACGTTCTCCGCCTTGGCCAGCCTCTTCTTGAGCTGCTCGGTCATGGTTCACCTCCTTCGGGCAGGCAGGAGGAACCTGCGGCCGGACCGGCCACAGGAGACAGGGAGGACGGGACGGACGGCCGGGTCACGCCGCGACGAGGATGCCCCGCTCGACCAGGTCGGCCAGGCAGGTCCGGGCCTGCTCCACGGCCGTGTCGTGCGGCACCTGTCCGGCGACCGCCTCGGCGTACTCGGCGGCGATCCGTTCCCCGGGGGTGTTCTCGCTGAGCTCGAAGAGGTACCAGCCGGCCAGGTTCAGCCAGTGCACCTTGGGGCGCTCGGGCGTGAACACGATCAGGCAGCCGGCCGCCTCCACCGAACGCGTGCGCAGGCCGCGCGCCTTGGAGTAGCGGACGTCGGGCGCGTGGGCGCCGGACGTTCCGCCGTCGGACGCCGGGACGCCGGACGCCGGGACGTCGGACGCATGGACGTCGGACGCATGGACGTCGGACGCATGGATGTCAGACATGCACGGCCCCCTCCACGCGGTCCACGGTCGCCAGCAACCACTCGACGAACTCCCGCCCGAAGTCGGTGAGTTCACCGTCGCCGTGCTTCAGGATCTGCTCGCCGAGGTAGCGGGCGCGTTCGGCGCCGAAGCGGTAGAGGGACGGCGGGTCCTCAGCCTCCGGCGGGCCGAACCGCTCCAGCAGCTCCGGCGTGAGCCGGGTGCGCAGCGCCTGCCGGAACGGGACCAGGTGGGCGTAGACGTGGAAGGCGCCCAGCGCCCGGTCGAGGGCCCACTCGTTCGGCGCGACCATCGACGCCCACTTCAGCCAGGGCACCTTCACCTTGGGGCCGTCGGCCAGTCGCTCGGGCGCGGTGAAGATGCTGGCCGAGCGCTGGATGTCGAACAGCTTCAGGTGCAGCCCCTCGTGCAGGGCCGTCTCGGCGAACCGCCAGGGACCTGCCATGCGGTTGGGCGAGAAGAACACCACCCCGGGGATCCGGCCCACGTTTCCGGCGAGAAACGTTTCGCCTTCGGTCCGGACGTCGACGACGCCCACGCCGATGTAGTGCGCGCCGACGCTCGTGGCCAGCTCGGGGAGCAGGGCGTGCAGGGCGGCGAAACCGGTGTCCAGTTGGGCCCTGTACTCCGGTGTCGGCTGGAGCAGGTCGCCGGGGACGCCGCGCAGGAAGTCGCGTGCGAAGGTGTTCAGGAAGGTGCGGGTCAGCGGCTCGGTGCTGCCCTCGCCGAGGCCGCACAACCAGGCAGTCCGGTCCGGTGCGACGCGGACGACGCGGCCCTCGGAGAGGTCGGCGCCGGTCGGCGGGGCGTCGGTGCCGTGGGCGGCGAGGGCGTCGGCGACCAGACGCAGCATGGTCGTGACCTCGCTCCAGGCGGCCTCGTCGACGAGGCCCTGCTCGATGCGCGAGACGGCCTCGTCCAGGGTGACGCGGACCAGGGGATCCTCGGCGACCGCGACCGGAATCTGCCCGTCGCTGTCGCGGATGCCGGCCGCGAGCCGGTCCACGGTGGCCGACCGCTCGGCGAGCAGGTCGACGGCGAAGCGGTAGAACTCCACCGCCTTGAGCGTGATGAGCGAGGCGTCGCTGAACTCGGGGTGTGAGGAAAGCGCACGTTCTACGGAGACGAGGTCGTCGTCTGGGACGGACACGGAACCTCCTCGGTGAAAGGCTCGGCCGACGAAGGCACATCCAAAGCCGGAGCCGCTGCCCGAGTCAAGAGGGGTGAATCTGAGGCAAGTTGGGAAATGGCTGATTCCGGTGGGGTGGGTTTGTCTGCGGTGGTCGGTAGTCGGTGGGTGTCCCGTCGGGCAGGTGCCGCGCCCGGCTCGAGCCGGCGCTTCACACAGCGGCGAGCCCCCAGTGGCCGCAGCGATGTGCGCCTTTTTCCGGCCCGCACCGCTCGCAGCCGCCTCCCGCGAGGGGCCGGGCGGGCGTTGGCGTGAGTCAGGAGAACCTCCGGGTTCATCAAGGCGTCGCAGGCCCCCACGGGTGCGGGCCTGCGGACCCGCGCCCTACTGCCAGGTCGCGGTGTCGGGGTCGATGCCGTGGGCACGCGCGCCGGCGTCGATGATGCGACGGAACCACATGGCAAGGCCGGCGCGGATGCCGTCGCATGGCTTCAAGGTTCCGCGCCTCCTGACTGGCCGGATCGAAGGGCTTCGCCGCAGTGAAAACGCCGCGCCTTCTCGGGTGTGATCACCGTCAGGTCGCGGGTGTTCCAGGGAGTCTCCCGAGGACCGTCGACCGAGTTCGTCACGGACGCGGGCATTCCATAGATGCCACGGAACGGTTCCGGCGGAACCGCGTCAGGGCCGGGAGCGGGCACGGGACTCATCTCGAACGCGTTGTAGTAGTCGCTCATGGACCCCACCGTCGAGCCTCACGCAACGTGAGGGTCAAGCCGGGACCGTGAACCTCGTGCTACCCCGACGAAGTGACCGACGTCGTGGCCGGGTGCACCCGGGGCGCACACCTGCCGCGCGGTCTACTCTGCTGAACCATCACCGTCGCAGAGAGGTGGGGGCATGACCCACGTCGAGGACGAGTTGGCCGGCCAGCCCGACTGCTGGAACCGAGCCGCGAGCGAAGTCTCCCGATACACGGGGGAGTTGCCGACGCCGGGCGAGCGCGTCGCGATCGTCGGATGCGGCACCTCCTTCTTCATGGCCCAGTCCGCGGCCGCCCTGCGCGAGACCGCGGGCCACGGCGAGACGGACGCCTTCGCCGCCTCCGAGTTCCCGCACGGCCGCACCTACGACCACGTCGTCGCCCTCACCCGCTCCGGTACCACCACCGAGGTCGTCGACCTGCTCACGCGACTGCGCGGACGTACCCGCACGACCGCGCTGACCGCCGACCCGAACACCCCCGTCATGACGGCCGCCGACCACACCGTCGTCCTCGACTACGCCGACGAACGCTCCGTCGTGCAGACCCGGTTCGCCACCACCGCGCTCACCCTGCTCCGCGCCCACCTCGGCCTGCACACCGAGGCCGTCGTCGCCGACGCCCGCGCCGCGCTCGCCGAGCCACTGCCCCAAGGGCTCGTGGAACGCGGGCAGTTCACCTTCCTGGGCCGCGGCTGGACCGTCGGACTGGCGAACGAGGCGGCGCTGAAGAAGCGCGAGGCCGCGCTGGCCTGGACCGAGGCGTACCCCGCGACGGAGTACCGGCACGGCCCCATCAGCATCACCACCGAGGGCACCGCCACCTGGATGTTCGGCGAGCCGCCCGAGGGACTGGCCGAACAGGTCGGCGCCACCGGCGGGTTGTGGGTCTCCACCGGGCTGGACCCCCTCGCCGAACTGGTCCGCGCCCAGCGCCTCGCCGTCGCCCTGGCCGCCGCCCGCGGCCTCGACCCCGACCGGCCGCGCCACCTCACCCGCTCGGTGATCCTCGCCCCCTGACCCCGGCCCCCGCCGAGGAGGACACGCCGTGCCCCTCACCACCACCGGCGAGCTGATCACCCGCGCCCGCGCGGCCCGCACCGCCGTCGCCGCCTTCAACGTCATCACGCTGGAGCACGTCGAGGCCGTCGTCACCGGGGCGGAGAGCGCCGGCGCACCCGTCGTCCTCCAAGTCAGCGAGAACGCGGTCAGGTTCCGCCTGGGACGCCCGGTCCCGCTCGCCCGCGCAGCCCTCGCCGCCGCCGAGCAAGCCGCCGTACCCGTCGCCCTGCACCTCGACCACGTGCAGAGCGACGCCCTGCTCCGCCGGGCCGCGGACGCGGGCTTCAGCTCCGTGATGTACGACGCCTCACGTCTGCCGTACGACGAGAACCTCGCCGCCACCCGCGCGGCCGTCGACCGGGCACACGCCCAAAAGCTCTGGATCGAGGCGGAGTTGGGGGAGATCGGCGGCAAGGACGGCAGGCCGCCGCGGGACGCCCACGCGCCCGGGGCCCGCACCGACCCCGCCGAGGCCCGCGCCTTCGTCACGCACTCCGGAGTGGACGCCCTGGCCGTGGCCGTCGGCAGCGTCCACGCGATGACCACCCGCACCGCGACCCTCGACCACGACCTGCTCGAACGGCTCGCCACCACACTCGACGTTCCCCTCGTCCTGCACGGCTCCTCAGGGGTCCCGGACGGCGAACTGAGGGCCGCCGTCGCGGGCGGCATCGCCAAGGTCAACATCGGGACCGCCCTCAACCAGGCCATGACCGGCGCGATCAGGGAGTACCTCGGCGCTCACCCGGACGCGGTCGACGCGCGCACCTATCTGCGCGCGGGACGTGAGGCGATGGCCCGGACGGTCGAGCGGATCATCACGGGCGTGGGGCTCAGCCCCGCTTGACGGCCTTCAGCACCACGAACTTCGGGTCACCGGCGACCAGACGACTGTCGCCGAACAGCCGCCGCAGCTTCACGTGGTACCCGAGGTGCCGGTTGCCCACCACCCACAGCTCCCCGCCCGGCCGCAGCGCCCGCCACGCCCCGGTGAACATCCGCCACGCCGTGGCGTCCGTCGTGGCCTGGTGTGAGTGGAACGGCGGATTGTTCAGGACGACGTCCACACTGCCGTCCGGCACCCCCGCCAGCCCGTCCCCGACCCGGAACTCCGCGTGCCCCGGCACCCCGTTCGCCTTGTACGTCGCCTGCGCCGAGGCCACCGCCTGGAACGACTCGTCCGTGAACAGCACCTCCGCCCGCGGGTTGGCCAGCGCCACCGCCGTCCCGACGATGCCGTTGCCGCAGCCCAGGTCGACGACCCGCCGCACGCCACGCGTCTGAGGCAGGTGCCGCAGGAAGAACCGGGTGCCGATGTCGAGCCGGTCGGCGCAGAACACGCCCGCGTGATTGACGACCGGACGGCCGGAGAGCGGGCCGATGTCCTCAGGCAGGTCGTAGCCGTACGGCCACGGGTTGACGGGACGCTCCAAGGACGGATCCGGGGCGCAGAAGATCAGCCGGGCCTTCTGCTCGGCCAGGGAGGTCCGGGTCGGGCCGAGGATCCGCTCGAAGAGCCGCAGCGTGGAGGTGTGGATCTCCTTCACCATGCCGGTGCCGACGACGACCGTGTCCGCACGCACCGAGGGCGCGAGGCGCAGCAGTTGGTCCTCCAGGAGCGCGAGGCTCTTCGGCACCCGCACCAGCAGCACGTCGATCCGCTCCGGCGGCGGATCCTGGGTGGTGAGCAACCGGACGGAGCCGGGTTCGACGCCGTTGCGCAGGAGGTTCGCGCGGGTCGCCTCCTGCCCCAGCCAGGAGTCGGTGATCTGCGTCGGCCGGTGCCGCGCGAGCGCCGTGACCAGCGCGCCCCAGCGGTCGCCGAGGACGACGACCGTCCCGGACAGCGGGGTGCCCTGTTCCGCGAGATGCCGCAGCAGATACGCGTCGGAGGCGTCCCAGGCACGCAGCCTGTCGCGCGGATCGTCGGGATGGCGGGCCAGCGCGAGCTCGCCCCACGGCGTCGTCATACGGTCGTTCATCGTGCGTCAAGGCTAGCCGAGCCGCAGCTCAGACCCGCTGGGGGAGGATGGAGCCATGGACGCCGAGCTGTTTCCCCGGGAGCGCGCGGAGATCGCGCCGGGCGCGGTGCACGTCCCAGACTGGCTGGACGCGGCACACCAGCGCGAGCTGCTCGAAGCGTGCCGTGAGTGGGCCCGCCCACCCGCCGGCCTGCGCACGGTCCGCACGCCCGGCGGCGGCACCATGACCGCCCGCCAGGTCTGCCTCGGCTGGCACTGGTACCCGTACGCCTACGCCCGCACGGTCGTCGACGGGGACGGCACTCCCGTGAAGCCCTTCCCGGCCTGGCTGGGCGACCTGGGCCGCCGCGCGGTGACCGATGCGCTGGGCCCTGAACAGGCCCGGTCGGCCGCCTACGACATCGCGCTGATCAACTTCTACGACGGCGCCGCCCGCATGGGCATGCACCGCGACGCCGACGAGAGGTCCGACGCGCCCGTGGTCTCCCTCAGCCTCGGCGACACCTGCGTCTTCCGCTTCGGCAACACCAGGACACGCGCCCGGCCCTACACCGACGTCGAACTGCGCAGCGGTGACCTGTTCGTGTTCGGGGGGCCGTCCCGGCTCGCCCACCACGGCGTGCCGCGGGTGTGTCCAGGGACGGCGCCGGCCGGGCTGGGGCTGACCGGGCGACTGAACATCACCCTGCGGGTCAGTGGCTTCCCGGTCGCCACCTGACCAAGCGGATCATGGGAGACTCCCCCTCATGAGCGGCAAGGCGGACCCCCGGGCGGCGGGGGAAGGGACCACCTCGAGGGCGCGGTTGGACCGGGGGCGCGGTGCGCTCGGTCCCGCGTTGGAGCTCGTGCACACCGGGCGGGCACCCACCCGTGCGGTGCTCACCGCCGAACTCGGCGTCACGCGTGCCACGGCCGGCGCGGTCGCGGCCGAGCTGGAGGCACTCGGTCTGATCCGGGTCGACGCGCGCCCCGGTGCCGCCGCCGGCTCCCAGGGCCGCCCCTCCCACCGGCTCGAAGTCGCCGAGGAAGGGCCCGTCGCCCTGGCCGCCCAGGTGCACGCCGACGGATTCCGCGCCGCGCTGGTCGGCCTGGGCGGCCGGATCGTCGCCACCACGCCCGGCTGCGAGACCGTGGACGCCGACCCGGCCAAGGTGCTCGCCACCGTCGTGGAGGCCGGCGCCGAACTCCTGCGCGCCACCGGCCGCCGCTGTGTGGGCGCCGGACTCGCCGTGCCGTCCGCGGTCACCGAACCCGAGGGCCTGGCCCTGAACCCCCTGCACCTCGCCTGGCCGGTCGGGGCCCCCGTCCGGGAGGTCTTCGCCGAGCGGGTCCGCGCCGCCGGCATCCCCGGCCCCGCCTTCGCCGCCAACGACGTCAACCTCGCCGCCCTCGCCGAACACCGGCACGGCGCCGGGCGCGGCGCCCGCGACCTGCTGTGCGTGGCCACCGGGCACCGCGGGGTCGGCGGCGCGCTGGTGCTCGACGGGCGTCTGCACACCGGCAGTTCCGGCCTTGCCCTCGAAGTCGGCCACCTCACCGTCAACTCCGAGGGCCGCCCCTGCCACTGCGGCAGCCGCGGCTGCCTCGACGTCGAGGCCGACCCGCTGGCCCTGCTCACCACCGCGGGCCGTGAGCCCGGCCCCGAGGGCTCCCTGCTCCAGCAGGCCAACGAACTCATCCGCGAGGAGTACGCCGACCCGGTCGTCCGCACGGCCACCGAAGCCCTGATCGACCGGCTCGGTCTGGGCCTGGCCGGCCTGGTGAACATCCTCAACCCCGACCGCATCATCCTCGGCGGGCTGCACCGCACCCTCCTCGACACCGACCCCGACCGCCTGCGCGCGGTCGTCGCCGACCGCAGCCTGTGGGGCCGCAGCGGCGGCGTCCCCATCCTCGCCTGCACCCTCGACCACAACAGCCTGGTGGGCGCGGCCGAGCTGGCCTGGCAGCCGGTGCTCGACGATCCGCTGGGTGCGCTCAGCGGGGTCTGAGGACAGTGAGTGCGGGCGCTGCGGGGCGGCACTCGCGTGTCCCGGACCCTCACCACGCGGACGCCGCGACCCTCAGCCGGTCGCGGACCCGCAGCACGTCCGGATCGGCGTCTGCGCCCGGCCGCTGGACGAGGAAGGCCTGGTGGGCGCGGCCGAGCTGGCCTGGCAGCCGGTGCTCGACGATCCGCTGGGTGCGCTCAGCGGGGTCTGAGGACAGTGAGTGCGGGCGCTGCGGGGCGGCACCCGCGTGTCCCGGACCCTCACCACGCGGACGCCGCGACCCTCAGCCGGTCGCGGACCCGCAGCACGTCCGGATCGGCGTCTGCGCCCGGCCGCTGGACGAGGAAGAGCGTGTTGAGGGGCGGCTCCTCCGGCGCGTGGAGCCGGGCGAGGCGGCCCGCGTCCAGGTACTCCTGGCACAGGGAGTGCGGCAGGACGCTGTAGCCGGCGCCCGCGTTGACCGCCGCCAGCACCGCGTACAGGTTCGGCACCGTGACCGCGGCCCGGGCGGTGAGCTGCTTGCCGAAGACGGTCCGCCAGTAGCGGCGGGCGATGGGCAGATCCTCGGCGTAGGTGACCAGCGGGACGTCCCGCAGCGCGGCGCACGGGTCACCGGCCTCCGGGTGCGCGGCCACCCGGCGGGCCCAGTCCGGGGAGGCGACCAGCACGTACTCCTCGTCGGCGAGGGGCACCGAGTCCAGGGCGCGCCCGCGCGGCCGGCGCGTGGCGATCACCAGGTCGTGCCGGCCGGCCCGCATCTCCTCCAGGAGCGGCTCCGTCAGCCCCTGGGTGACCCGCAGCTGCAGCCCGTCGGCGACGAGCGGCGCCAGCGCGGGCAGCACCCGCACGCACAGCAGCTCCGACGGCCCCGCCAGATGCACGGGCGCCGTCTGCCCGGCCAGTGTGCCACCGCCCTCCAGCGCGGCGAGCGCGTCGAGCGGAGCCGCGACCTGGCGCGCCAGCTCGTGCGCCGGCGGCGTCGGCTCCACCCCGCGCGGCAGCCGCGTGAACAGCTCGCGGCCGGTCTGCTGCTCCAGCGTGCGGATCTGAGCGGTCACGGTGGGCTGCGAGAGCCCCAGCCGCGGCGCGGCCGCCGTGAACGAGCCGGAACGGTACACCGCGAGGAAGGTCCGCAGCAGGTTCAGATCGGCGTGCGAAGGGAGCTGCCGGGCACTCTCACCCGTGGCCTCGCCGATGTCCGGGGTCCGGTTCTTCATGCCGGCCAGCGTAATGCGCGTACGCATCGGGGCCCCGATGGCAGGCATCGGCATCCCTATTGGTTTCCCGATGGACGGCGAACCTATCGTCGAGGACGTTCGAGCCCGTCACCACGTGACGGCACCCCGTCCCCGAAAGACCCCCGATGACCATGCAGCAGACGACCACGCAGAACGCGATCAACTGGCCCGAGAAGTACCTGCCCGGCACCGGCGACAACTTCGTCTCCAACGAGGTGATCGTCCAGGGCCTCACCGCGGCGGCCGTGTGGCACTACCTGACCGACACCTCCGAGTGGGAGGGCTACTACGACAACGTCGCCGACATCTCCTTCCCGCGGGGCGGCGGCCCCGAGCTCACCGACGACCTGGTCTTCAGCTTCGGCACCTTCGGCTTCCCGCCCCTGGACGCGCACGTGGTGGAGTTCCGGGCCCCGGCCGAGGGCGTTCCCGGCCGGCTGTCGTGGACGGCGAAGCAGGACGGCACCCCCGAGGAGCGGCTGGACGTGCTGCACGCCTGGCTGGTGGAGGACCTGCCCGGCGGCCGGGTGCGCATCCTGACCCAGGAGACGCAGATCGGCCGGCCCGCCGCCGCGCTCGCGCAGGAGCGGCCGAACCCGATGCTCAACGGCCACCAGGCCTGGCTCGACGGCCTCGTCCGTGCCGCCTCGAAGTAGGTTGACGTCATGACCGACAAGCTGACCGTGAGTGTCCTGGGCACCGGCATCATGGGTGCCGCGATGGCCCGTAACCTCGCCCGCGCCGGACACGCCGTCCGCGCCTGGAACCGCACCCGCGCCAAGGCCGAACCGCTGACCGCCGACGGCGTCACCGTCACCGACACCCCCGCCGAGGCCGTACGGGACGCCGACGTCGTCCTGACCATGCTCTACGACGGTCCCGCCGCCCTAGAGGTCATGCGGCAGGCCGCTCCGGCCCTGCGCCGGGGTGCCTCCTGGGTGCAGTCGACCACCGCCGGAATCGAGGCGATCGGCGACCTGGCGGCCTTCGCCCGCGAACACGACCTGGTGTTCTTCGACGCGCCGGTGCTCGGCACGCGTCAGCCCGCCGAGGCCGGACAGCTGACGGTGCTCGCGGCGGGGCCGACGGCCGACCGGGACGCGGTGGCACCCGTCTTCGAAGCGGTCGGCGCGCGGACGGTGTGGACCGGCGAGGACGGCGGCGCGGGCAGCGCCACCCGGCTCAAGCTGGTGGCCAACAGCTGGGTGATCGCGGCCACCGCCGCCGCCGGTGAGGTGCTGGCCCTGTCGCAGTCCCTGGACGTCGACCCGAACGCCTTCTTCGACCTGATCGAGGGCGGCCCGCTGGACATGGGCTACCTGCGGGCGAAGGCCGGCCTGGTCCTCGACGGCCGGCTCTCGCCCGCCCAGTTCGGTGTGGCGACCGCCGCCAAGGACGCCCGGCTGATCGTCGAGGCGGGCCGCAGCCACGGCGTCCGCCTGGACGTGGCGGCCGCGAGCGCCGACCGCCTGGAGCGGGCCGCCGCGCAGGGCCACGCCGACGAGGACATGGCCGCCGCCTACTTCGCCAGCTTCGACGACAACGCCTGACCCCGGCCAGCCGCGCCGACGGCCGTCACGCCGGGACGGCGCGACGCGGCCGGGGCACCAGCTCGCCCCCGCAGTTGGGGCAGACGTCCCGCATCGCCTCGCTGCACGGCACGCAGAAGGTGCACTCGTAGGAGCAGATCCGGGCCGGCGCGTCGTGCGGCAGGGCGGTCGTCGTACAGCGCTCGCAGTGGTCGCGCATCTCCAGGGCCATGGTGCTCCTCCTCGGCGGGGGTGACGTTCGTGGCCCCCATCCTCGGCGTGCCCGTCACCGGCGGCAGTGGCGCGGCGGGTCAGAGATCAACACGATCGGGCCACTCCTCGCCCGGACCTCACCGCCACTCCACGCCGAAGGCCCGCGCGGGATTCTCCGTCAGGATCCGCGTCACGAGCGCCTCGCCCACGGCGAGCGCCAGCCGCGGCCGCACCCGGCGCAGCAGATACGGCATCCCGGGCCCGCCGTCGACCGAGCGGGCCGCGGCGGTCGTGGTGTCGCCGCCCAGCAGCAGCCGGTCGCCGAACCCGGCCTCGGCGAGGGCCCGTACGGCGTCCGGCATCCGCCAGTCGGTGGCGTGGTTCGCCCGGGACGGACCGTCGAACGCCAGATAGCACCCCGACTCGGCCGCCTGCCGGTGCACCGCGCCGTCGGGGGAGCGGTTGAGATGCCCGAGGATCACCCGGTGCGGCGGTACGCCCAACTCCCCGCACAGCAGGTCGAGTACGTCCAGCGCGCCGGTCCCCAGCTCCAGGTGGACGGCGATGGGCGCCCCCGTCGCACGGTGGGCCTCGGCCGCGGCGGTCATCGTCCAGCGGGCGTGTGCGTCCAGGGCGTGGAACCCGCCCGCGACCTTGACGAGCCCGGCCCGCACGCCCGACGTGCCGATGCCCTCGGTCAGTTCGGCCACGAACACCTCGGCCAGCCGCCCGCGCAGCCCGCCCAGCGTCGCGTCGTCGTAGTGCACGCCCTGGTGCAGTCCCGTCGCGGCCACGAGGTGCACCCCGGCCTCCCGGGACAACGGCGGCAGATCGGCCGCCCGCCGCCCCAGCCCGTACGGCGTCCACTGGACCACCGCACCTCCGCCCTGCGCCCGGAACGCGGCCAGTTCGGCGCGCGCCGCGGACACGCTCCCCAACTCCTGGCCGGGCAGCAGCGGGCTGCCGAAGAAGAGGTGGTCGTGCGCGTCGCAGACACCGAGCCGCTCCGGCGGTACGTCCCCGAGCACCGTACGGACGGCGTTCACCACTGCCGGCCTCCGGGCAGGGCGGACCGCCCCGGCGCCGACACGTGCAGCACCTGGAACAGCTCGCCGCCGTCCTTCGTCGCGTCAGGTTCCCCCTGCTCCCACAGCGAGAAGTGCACGGTCTCCCACCGGCTCGTGTCCACGGCCGCCGCCGCGAGCACCGCTCCGTCCGCCCGCGCCAGCCGCCGGGCCTCCTCCACCGCCTCCCGCGCGGCCTCCGCGTACACCACCCCGTCCGGCACCGGCCGCCGCTGTCGTAGCGCGAACCGGGCGGGGGAGCCGGCGGCCACGCCCTCCTCGTACGCCAGGCCCGTCCACTGCCGCACCGCCGGGCGCCCGAAGTCGTCGCTCAGCCCCTGGAAGGCGCCTCCCCACAGGAAGGCGTTCATGCCCTCCAGGGTGTTCCACAGATAGAACGGCGCGTACTGGTTGACCGGCGAGCCGTGCACCCCGCGCTCGCGCAGGAGGTATGTCTTCAGGCCGAGGCCGGCCCAGTCGTCGAGCTTGTGGCCGACGCGGGACACGCGCGCGCGGATGATGCCGGTGTCGTAGTCGGCGGGCAGCGTCAGTTCGTACTGCATGGCGTGCATCGGGACTCCTCGTCAGGCGGCGGGGCGGTCGGGCGGGAACTCCTGTCGGGGCCGAGGCGACAGAAGGGCGAGCAGCCCCTGGACGCCGGCGTCGAAGGCGGCCGGGGAGCCGCAGGCGCGGGCGAGCACATAACCGCCCTGCACGGTCGCGAGTACGGCCGCGGCGATCTCCGCACCGTCCAGCTCGGCTCCGAACTCGCCCTGTTCCTTGCCCTCTTCGACGATTTCGGCGAGCCGCCCGCGCAGCCAGCCGATCGTCTCGTCGACCGGCGCCCGCAACTCCTCGCTGGCGACGACGTCCGGGTCCATCGTCAGCCGGCCGATCGGACAGCCGCGCAGCACGTCACGCTCGCGCAGCAGATAGCTCCTGATCCGCTCGTACGGTGTGCCCGGCCCGCTCAGTACTCCCTCGGCGGTGGCCCGCATCTCCTCGGCCGTCCGCCGGATCGCCGCCAGCGCGAGGTCGGGCTTGCCGTGGAAGTGGTGGTACATGCTGCCCTGCCCGGCACCGGCCCGCTCCAGGATCGCCTTGGGGCTGGTGCCCACGTAACCGCGCTCCCAGAGCAGCTCCCGGGTGGACTCGATCAGTCGCTCCGATGTGCTCATGCGCCTACTGTACATACTAGTAGTTACAGAAATCGACACCCGGCCGAGCGTCCAGCCGACCACTCAGGGCCGCCCGCGTACTCCCCAGGAGGTACCCGCACTGCCGCTGCCCGTACGACGACCCGGCACCCTCCCCGGGGCCAAGCTCGAGGCGTCAACGGAAGACCGACCTGGGAGTTGAACCGAGATGCAGAGCCTGGCGAACCGGGACGGCGGCCCCGGCCCGTGGATCCTGTTGTTCCCGCTGATCTGGGCGGCCGTCGTGGCCGGCGCCGTGACCCTGCTGCGCCGCACGGTGTGGCGCGGCCGCGGCCGGCCCGGGCGGGTGACGGACGACCGCCCCGCCGGCGACTCGCCCCTCGCCGTCCTCGGCCGCCGCTTCGCCTCCGGCGAGATCGACGAGGACGAGTACTGGCGCCGGCTGTCCGTCCTGGACGAGCAGTTCGGCCGCAAGGACGGCGGGGCATGACCCCTGCCGAGGGCGAAGGGAGTCACCGCCCGGTCAACCCACGACGGCGGACCGGGCGGGAGCGTGTGCCGGGCTGCGGTCGTCGGCCGTGACGACCTCCGGGAACAGACGGGCGGCCGCCTGGTCGCCCGCCACACGGCGAGGCGGCCGCGCCGCCCGCTCGCGCGCCGAGCCGATCGCCGGGAGCGTGAACCACACGACCTTGCCGCAGTCGCCGTCGGGCCGCGCCCCCCAGCTCTCGCTGAGCGCGGCCACCATCGCGAGCCCACGTCCGCACGTGGCGAGGCCGTCGGTGTCGACGCCGTTTCCCACCACCGGAAGCCGCGGGTCGTGGTCGCGCACGGAGACGGTGAGCCGGCCGAGCAGCAGCTCCATCTCGACGATGCACGTCTTGTCGGGCTGGGCATGCCGGTGGACGTTGGTCAACAGCTCGGTCACACCGAGCGCGGCCCGGTCGATCAGGGCATCCAGATGCCAGTAGCGCAACTGCGCCGATACGATTCTGCGGACCTGGCCGATCCGCGACGGCAGGGCTTGAAGCTCCACCGTGCAGTGCCTGCTTGGGTTACTGATCACGGCTGCGACTCCCCGACGTGAGGTCCGGAAGAACACGGAGTTCGGATCGATCGGAGCAGTGCGTCTGCGCGAGGCGGCCGCCTGCTGTCGTGGCCGGCGGGCTGGTTCGCAGCGTTGTCGCCGGTACACCCAGAGTGACGTGAGACCAGCGTGACGCAAGGGGTTGGGGACCGCAACTCGCCGTCAGGGTCCGCCACCCTCCGTGGCCGCGCTCAGTCCTCGCGCCCGGCCGCCCTGCGCACCGCCTCGATGAACCGGCGTGCCGCGGGCGGTCCCGGCTCGCCCGGCGCGGGGTCGCGCTCGCCGAGGGTCAGCAGGTACCGCTTGCCGTTGAGGTCGGCCAGCGCCCGGTCCTCCGGGGCGAACCAGGGCCGGGAGGCACGGACCGCCTGCACCGGCGCACTGTCGATCTCACTGCCGTAGCTGGTGAGCAACTCCAGCCTGCCGTCGTTGATCCGGACCTGCCCGGCCCGGGTGAGCGAGCGCAGTCGCTTCCCGATCCGCACGCCCGTCGCCGTGAACTCCGGCTCCGCCATGCCCGCCCCCTTGCCCGTGGGTGTGCCGGCCCGAACTTCCGTACGGGCCGGAACCAGCTCGTGTCGTGATCCAGTGTGCGCCCCCGTCCGGGACCTCCGCCCCGCCGGGTGCAGTCTGCCCGCGCACGGCGTCGAGCACCAGTGCGCGCGACACGCGGTCGGGGGCGCCCGGAGCACTCGCGCGAATGCGCCCCCACCGGACGCGCCCCCCTCGCTCCCGAGGGCCGCCTTTGAGTTCCCCAAAGATGCGTTTATGCAGGTGAGCGGCGGTGTGACAGATGCATATGATCGAGGCATCGGCCGCCTGAGGCGCCGTCGGCGCGAAGCACGAAGGAGTCCCGCCGTGACCATCCCCCAGCAGACCCTGACCGGCGCCACCCTCGACGTCGACCGCAGCGACACCGCCTACCGCACCTGGCTGAAAGAAGCCGTCCGCAAGGTCCAGGCCGACGCCAACCGCTCGGCCGACACGCACCTGTTGCGCTTCCCGCTGCCCGAGCGGTGGGGCATCGACCTGTACCTCAAGGACGAGTCGACCCACCCCACCGGCAGCCTCAAACACCGCCTCGCCCGCTCCCTCTTCCTCTACGGACTGTGCAACGGCTGGATCCGGCCGGGCCGCCCGGTGATCGAGGCGTCCAGCGGCTCGACGGCCGTCTCCGAGGCGTACTTCGCCAAGCTGATCGGCGTGCCCTTCATCGCCGTCATGCCGCGCACGACGAGCGCCGAGAAGATCCGCCTGATCGAGTTCCACGGCGGCCGGTGCCACTTCGTGGACGACTCACGGAAGATGTACGAGGAGTCCGCCCGCCTCGCGGGGGAGACCGGCGGCCACTACATGGACCAGTTCACCTACGCCGAACGGGCCACGGACTGGCGCGGCAACAACAACATCGCCGAATCCATCTTCCGGCAGCTGGAGTTGGAGCGCTTCCCGGAGCCCACCTGGATCGTCGCGACAGCCGGCACCGGAGGCACCTCCGCGACCATCGCGCGCTACGTCCACTACATGCAGTACGACACGCGCGTGTGCGTCGCCGATCCGGAGAACTCCTGTTTCTTCGAGGGCTGGACCACCGGCGATCCGGACGTCACCTGCGACTGCGGCTCCCGCATCGAGGGCATCGGCCGGCCCCGTATGGAACCGAGCTTCGTGCCCGGAGCCGTCGACCGGATGATGAAGGTCCCCGACGCCGCCAGCGTCGCCGCCGTCCGCGCCCTGGAGCGGGCCATCGGCCGCAAGGCGGGCGGCTCGACCGGCACCGGCCTGTGGAGCGCGCTGAAGATCACCGCCGAGATGGTGACCGAGGGACGCCAGGGCAGCGTGGTCACCCTGCTCTGCGACCCGGGCGACCGCTACCTCGACAAGTACTACTCCGACACCTGGCTCACCGAACAGGGCCTGGACATCGCCCCGTACACCGCGGCGATCGACACCCTGCTGACGACGGGCGTCTGGCCGGACTGACGAAGCCGGTGAGGCCGACCGTGCGCCCGCACTGCGGGAGCCGGTGCGGGCGGAAAGCGGCTGAACGGAACGAGGCGGGGGTCGGCGGCTGGGTCGGCGGAGTCGGTGCCGGCGGGGGCCTGGCTGGACAGGCGGAGTCGGTGGTCGACGGGTTCGGCCCCACTGCCGCGGCCGCCGGGGGGCGAGCGCCGGTCGGATCGGCGGAGCGGCCGGGCGGGGCCGTGCCGCGCCGGCCCGACAGCTACGCCCCTGCCGTCAGCCGCCGCTCCAGCAACGCCACCGCGTCCCGGAAGGTCCGCCCCATCCCCGCCCGGGCCGGCCGCAGGAACCCCCGGAACGCCGCAGTTCCGTCCGCCGCGAACGTCCACCGCACCCGCGTCCCCGCCCCGGCCGGGGTGAGCCGCCACTCCTCGACCAGCGCCCGTACCCCGGGCGCGTTGGTGACGTCGACGCGGTAGGCGTACACCTCCGGCTCCTTCGCCGCCAGAACCGTCTCCCGCATGCGGAGGCCACCCCTGAGACGCACGTCGCGGCCGGCGCCGCCGTCGACCGGTCGCGCGGACGTCACTGCGGGGAACCACACGGCCCAGCCGGGCACGTCCTCGGCGAGCGCGCGGAAGACCCGTTCCGGGGGAGTGGAGACCTCCCGCGCGAAGACCAGCCGTACGGGCGCGGTAGCGACGAAGTCGAGCCCTTCGGGCCGCAACCGGTGAACCATGCGCGCAACCTCCTCAGCACCGAGGAAACGGGTGCGTCACCCTAGCTGAGGTCCCGTCAGCTGTCTGCATCCTCGTCGGGCTCGCCCGCGACCACCAGCCGCCGCAGATGCTCGGAGATCTCCGCGCGCGCCGCGGCCGGCAGACCGGAGTCCGTCACCAGCGTGTCGACCTGTTCCAGCGCCGCGAAGGAACTCAGTCCCACCACTCCCCACTTGGTGTGGTCGGCGACCACCACGACCCGGCGCGCCGACTGCACCAGACGCCGGTTCGTCTCGGCCTCCGCCAGGTTCGGCGTCGACAGACCGGCCTCCGCCGATATCCCGTGCACGCCGAGGAACAGCAGGTCGAAGTGGAGGGCGGCGATGGCCTGGTCGGCCACCGGACCCACCAGCGAGTCGGACGGTGTGCGCACCCCACCGGTCAGCACCACGGTGGCCGCGCCCTGCCGGGGACCCGTGGCGCGCTGCGCCATATGAAAGACGTCGGCCACCCGCACCGAGTTGGTCACCACCGTCAGATCCGGCACGTCGACCAGCTGATGTGCCAGCGCGTACGTCGTCGTACCGCCCGACAGCGCGATCGCGCTGCCCGGAGCGACCAGCTCCGCCGCGGCCCGCGCGATGTCCTCCTTGGCGGTCAGCTCCAGGCCCGACTTGGCCTCGAAGCCCGGCTCGTGCGTGCTCGCCTCCACGATCGGCACCGCGCCGCCGTGCACCTTCTCCAGGACGCCCTGGCGGGCCAGCGCGTCGAGGTCGCGGCGCACCGTCATGTCCGACACGCCGAGCTTGCGGGTCAGCTCGTTGACGCGGACGCCGCCACGGCGCCGGACCTCGTCCAGGATCAGGGCGCGGCGCTGCTCCGCGAGGAGGTTCTGATTCTCACTCACGTACGCTCCGGTCCTCTCGCCTCAAGCCGATCCACTCCGTCCGACACGCCCGCACACCTGCCACGACGAGGGTGTTCCCCCGGTCGGCGGGGGTGCGGCGTCCCATCCTCGCATGGGCCCCCGCCCGTCGCGCCACCACCCACCCGACGCGCGCATGCCACGCTCGCGACACCCGCCGGTCCCGTTCGTCACACGGTCGGGGGGAGATTCGGTGACAAGGGGTGTACAGAGGCCGTTCAGCGGACATCCTGGTGCCCGCACGCACACATTTCGACAGCGCGTCACGGGGGAAGTGCGAGAACAGTGGAACGTGCGCAGGAACATGCCGTCACCGGCCCGGCGACCGGAGCCGCCCTGGAACTCCTGGTCCACGGCGTGGGCGGGGCCAGTCCCGAGAAGATGCTCAACGATCCGCGAACGGTGCGGATCACCGGCGACGACACGGCCGCCGTGTTCCGGCGCGCCGACGACGCGGACGCCGACCGTCCCGACCGAGTGGCCACCGCGACCGGCGGTCCCCGCGACCGGCCGGTCCGCGAGGCCTACGTCTGGTGCAACCTGACCTCCGGCAACGGCACACGCGCCCTGTGGCTCCTGCTGCTGCCGTTCATGGTCGTCAACCTCGCACACTGGATGCGCCCGGCGGCACGCGAACGCACCCGCGCGGTCCGCCTCTACGGGCTGCTGGTGCGGCTCACGGGACTGACCCTGACGGTGCTGCTCGTCGCCGCGGCCTGCGAGGTCGCCCTCGACCTCACGGCGTGGCAGTGCGCGGGCACGCGCGCGTGCGCCGAGCGGCACTCCTGGCTGGGCTTCCTGTCGCCGGCGGTGTCGGAAGGCGGCTGGTGGACGCTGCCCGGTCGCCGCCTCGCCCTCGCGGCCCTCGCCCCGACCGCCCTCACGGGCCTCCTGTGGTACCTCTCGCACCGCACCTGGCGGGCCTACGAGTCCCAGGAGCCGCCGAACGGCAAGCCCGAGCCCGAGGACGTACTCGGCCACACCGCTCTGGGCCGGCCCGGCTTCTGGTACGGGCGCCGCCTGGTGGCGCGGCTGCGCGCCGCCCACACCGCGGCGGGCCTGCTCACGGTGGCCGCCGCGGTCGGCACGGCCGCCGCCCGCCACGACCGCGGACCGGGCGGCCCCGCCCTCCTCGACGTCCTCGGCCGGCTCCTGGTGGCGGCCACGGCCGCCGGAGCGCTCGCCACGGTCTGGGTGGTCTGCCGCCGGGGCCGCAGCGAACACCGCCTCGACCGCGCACTCGACGCCCACCTCGTACGGCGCCTGCCCCTGGCCGCCCTCGTCCTCCTGGCCCTCACCCTGGTCCACGCCGGCTGGGAACGCCCCGGCTGGCAGTCTTCCGGACGCCTCCAGGGCGACCTGACCTTCGGCGGGATCGCCCTGACGCAGGGGGCGCTGGTGATCGCGCTGGCCGTCGTCGCCTCCGTCCTGTACCGCCGGTCCGGCCGTGATCCGCAGGGGCGTGCCGCGCTGCGGGGCCTGGAGGGGCCCGCGGTCGCGATGCTGGCGTGTGCGCTGGGCGGTGTGATGTCCGGCGGTGTGTCCCAGCGCGTCTCGGACTGGCTGGACGGCACCGGCACCTTCCTCGCCGGACCGCCTGTCCTGCTGACCTGGCAGGCGTCCGTGATCCCCCTGCTGTTGATCGTGCTGCTCGCGCTGTGCGCGCTGCTCGGCCGCGGCGCCCTGCGACGTGCCCGCGCCGAACGCGCCGCGGTGACCCGCGACTACGACGTCGATCCCGGCGACCCGGCCCGCACCCGGAGCATCGCCCGCGCCCGCGCCATGGCCACCCTCACCGACCGCGCCCCGCTCCTCGTCGCCGCCACCTCCACCACGACCCTGTTCCTCGGCGCGGGCGCCCTCGTCGGCGCCTTCACCACGGGGAAGACCCCCGGCCGGGCCGCCGAGGGCACCCACCCCTTCCTCCACGGAGCCGCCCAGACCGGGCAGGCGCTCGGCTCCTGGCTGATCGGGCTCGGCTTCATACTCTTCGTCACCTGGGGCAGGCGCGCCTACAAGGACGCCTCCGCGCGGCGCACCATCGGCATCCTCTGGGACGTCGGCACCTTCTGGCCGCGCGCCGCCCACCCCTTCTCCCCGCCCTGCTACGCCGAGCGCGCGGTGCCCGACCTGACCTGGCGCATGGCCACCTGGACCCGCGCCACCGGCGGCCGCCTCGTGATCTCCGGCCACTCCCAGGGCAGCGTCCTCGCCGCCGCCGCGGCCTGGCAGCTGAACCCGGCCGACCGCGCACGGGTCGCCCTGCTCACCTACGGCTCCCCGATCGAGCGCCTCTACGGCCGCTGGTTCCCGGCCCACTTCGGCCCGGCCGCGCTGAACGCCCTCCACGACGACGTCGACTGCTGGCGCAACCTCTACCGCCTCACCGACCCCATCGGCGGCCCGGTCCGCCTCTCCGGCGACGACTGCGGCCCCGAGGTGGACCGCGCCCCTCTCGCGGATCCGCTCGCATACGGCCGCACCGAGGACCAACCCCTGCCCTCGCCCGTCCTGGGCCACTCCGACTACCAGGCGGACCCGGCGTTCGCGCAGGAGCGCGAGCGGCTCCTGGCCCGGCTGCAGCCGGACGTGCCCGAGCAGCGCGGGCGGCAGGCGCAGGCAGCGGAGCCGGAGGCCCACGGGAAGGCGGCGCCGGGGCCCGGCCCGACAAGAGCGCGGTGAGCCGGGCAGGGCCTGCCCGGCGGATCAGGGCCGCGGGACAGTGACGGCGCCTCACAGGCCCGGCGCGTCTGCGGCAGGAACCGCCGGACCGCCTCAGGCGAGCTCCGGCAGGTCCTCCGCATACAGCAGCGTCAGATCGTCCGTGCTCGGCTCCGCCACCTGCGCGACCCGGCTCGCGTGCCGCTCCACCATCGCCTCGAACGTCTGGCGGGCGGTGCGGCCGTTGCCGAAGGCGGGGCCCTTCGGGATGTGCGTGAAGTACTTCAGCAGCGCCTCCGCGGTGCCCGGCCCGAGCCGGTACTCGTGCTCCTCGGCCTGCTGCTCCACGATCCGCAGCAGCTCCTCGGGACCGTAGTCGCCGAAGGTGATCGTCCGTGAGAAACGGGACGCCACGCCCGGGTTGACCGAGAGGAACCGCTCCATCTCGGCGGTGTATCCCGCGACGATCACCACCACGGCGTCGCGGTGGTCCTCCATCAGCTTCACGAGCGTGTCGATGGCCTCCTTGCCGAAGTCACGCCCCGCGTCCTCCGGCGAGAGGGCGTACGCCTCGTCGATGAAGAGCACGCCGCCGCGGGCCCGCTCGAAGGCCTCCTGGGTGCGGATCGCCGTGGAGCCGATGTGCTCGCCGACCAGGTCGACGCGGGACACCTCGACGAGATGGCCCTTCTCCAGGACGTCCAGCGCGGCGAGGATCTCGCCGTAGAGGCGCGCGACCGTCGTCTTGCCGGTGCCGGGGGAGCCGGTGAAGACCAGGTGACGCTTGACGGAGGCCGCCTTCAGGCCCGCCTGCTGCCGGCGCCGGCCCACCTCGATCATGTCGGTCAGCGCCCGCACCTCGCGCTTGACGCTCTCCAGGCCGACCAGCGCGTCGAGTTCGCCGAGCACGTCCTTGGAGGTCCGTACCGGCTTCTCCGGCTCGGCGGCCGGCTGCGCCTCCGGCGCGGTGAGCCGCTGCTCGGGGAGCGCGCCGAGAAGCCCCGCCGACGGAGGCGTCGACTGCACCGCCGTCTCCCGCGCCGTCGCCGTCGGCGGGCGCAGGCCCATGCTCTCGTCGCTCGTGCAGCCCTCCACCACGGGACCCGCACCGGGCACCGCGTCCGCGCCGCCGTCCGCGAACTCGTAACCGCCGCGGGCACAGCGCTCGGTACGGCACTTGCGCAGCGTCGTACGGCAACCGTCTATCACGTGGAAGCCGTAGCCGCCGCTGTTGGTCACCCGGCAGTTGAGGAAGCTGCCGCGGCCGCCCGCCGACACATAGAAACCGGCCTCGGCGGGGGAGTCGACCGTGCAGCGCTCCACGACGGGATCGGCGCCCTTGGTGACGATCACGCCGGTCTGGGTGGCGTCCACGGTGCAGTTGTTGAGGGTGCCGCCGCTGCCGTGGTCGCGGAACCAGGCGCCGGTCGCCGCCTCCCGGATCCGGCAGTCGTCGAGCTGGGCGGTCGCGCCGTCGCTCACCGACACGGCCGTGTTGCGCACCTGCGACAGGTCGCTGTCGACGACGTCCGCGCGGGAACCGCGGTCGAGGACGAACAGCGCGTCCGGCACGTCGTGCACCCGGCAGGAGTCGAGCACCACGGTGGCGCCGTCGCTGACCCAGACGGCCGGATAGTCGCCCGTGCTGTCGAAGATCTCGCACTGGTTGGCGTCCACCCGCGTGCCCGGGTCCCACACCGACAGCCCGTTGCGCCCGAACTGACGCACCGTCGTCCGCGTGAGCGTCAGAACGGAGCGCGAACGCAGGTCGACCGCGTTCTCCGGGATGTCGTGGATACGGCAGTCGGCCAGGGTGAGCACGGCGTCCGTGTCGAGCGTGACGCCGTCGGCGGTGGTGCGGTGCACATCGCAGTCGGTGAGGTGGGCGGTGGCCCGGGTGGTGATCTGGACGCCGCTGCCCCGCACCTCGTAGACCTCGCAACCCACCGCCTCCAGCGCGGAGTTGTCGCCGGTCGCGCTCAGACCGGCGCCCGAGGTGTGGTGCACCCGGCAGCGCTCCAGGCGCGGGTGGGCTCCGCCGCGCACCGCGACGCCCGCCTGCCCGGCCGCGACGACCTCGCACTCCTCGAAGACACCGCCGCCGCCGTCGACCACCGCGATGCCGACGCCGGCCGGGTTGTCGACGGTGCACCGCCGGACGGTCGGCCGCGCACTGCCGCGCACCTCGATGCCGGCCGCGGACCGCGTGACGATCCGCACGTCCAGCAGCTCGGGCGTGCCGTCCTCGACGAGCACCGCGGGCGCCGCCGCGTCCTGGCCCTCCGCATGCAGGTCCTGCACCACGGCCGAGGCGCGCACGGTGAGCGGCACCCCGTCCACGGGCGCGATCCGCACGGAACCGGGCGAGCCCTCGGGCCCGCGCAGGGTCACGGCCCGCTGCACGACGAGGTTCTCCCGGTAGGTGCCGGGAGCGATGGTGAGGACGTCACCCTCGGCCGCGGCCTCCAGGGCGGCCGCGAGCGACGTGTACTCACCCGTGCGGCGCCGCCACCGCGATGTGCCGGTGTGCGTCACCTGGACCGTGCCCTGTGCCATGGCGTTGCTGTGCCCCCACCTCGTGATACGCGGGTTGGATGCCGAGTGCTTCGGCCGGTCCACCGTAGCGTGCGCGCGGGCGGTGGGTTGACCAGAGACGAAACGCCGTCAGCTGCCGGTGCCGGTGCGGCCCCAGTCCGGGCCCGCGCGGTCCCAGGCCTGGTCCCAGCGTGCGTACCGGCGGCGGACCATGCGCCAGACGATCACTCTTCGGCCGCCCTCGACGAGGCCGGCGGTGAGCAGGGCGGTGCCGAATCCGGCGAGGACGGCGTGTGTCGTCGCCGTGGCGGAGTCCAGCGGGCGGGCCACCGGACGGCCGTGCACGTCCGTCCATATCGCGAAGTGGTCGCCGCGCTGCGGGGTGTCGAGGTCGGCCGACACCGTGCCGTGGTGCGCGCTGCCGTCCGGGGCGGTCCAGTCGGCGATCACCCGGATGCGGGCGTCCCGCCCGGATGCGCTCTCGGGGTCCGCCTCCAGCAGTGAACCCTCCTGCTTGCGCACCACGGTGGCCGTGACCTGGTGGCGGGACGCGCGCTGGTCGCGGACCGACTGCTGCAACGCGTCCTGCGCGACGGCGCCGACGAGACAGCCCACGACGGGCGCGACGAGGACGATCAGGAGCAGCGCCGACAGGGCGACCCATGCCTCGACCAGATCTGTCGTACGGCGCAGCGGGTTGTGCCGCCAGCGCCAGAGTCCACCGATCGCTCGCACCGTCCCGCACCCCCTTCCCGCTCCGTGATAACCCCCCGTGGAGCCGTTCATATGCGGGTCCGGTCGAAGAGAGAGCGAAATCACCTGCGACCGGGACCTCTCATGAACTTCTCACGAGAGCACAACGGGCCAGGGGCGGGCGGAGGTTCCCGCCGCCGTGGGATCCGCGGAGCCCGGGATCCCGGCCGGACTCACTCGACGATGCCGACGGGGTCGCCGACCCGGATCGTGCCGCGGGACAGGGGCACCAGGTTCTGTCCGAAGACCAGCCTGCCGCCGAGGCGGCGGTGGCGGCCCAGCGTGTACAGGGGTTCCTTGCCGCGGGCCGCGGTGGCCTGGTCGGTCGTCGTCACGACGCACCGCCCGCAGTCCTTGGCGACACGGAAGGCGACCTCGCCGATGGTCAGTCGCGACCAGCCGTCCTCGGCCCACGGCTCGGTGCCCGTCACGACCACGTTGGGCCGGAAGCGGTTCATCGGCAGCGGGCCCTCCGCGGCGTGCTCCCCTTGCGCGATGAGGGAGTTCAGGGCGTCGAGGGACGCGGTGGTGGTGACCAGCAGCGGATAGCCGTCCGCGAACGAGACGGTCTCCCCGGGCAGCGCGTACTCCGGGTCGACGGGCCGGCGTGTCGCGGGATCGTCCAGGTGCACCAGACGCACATCGGCGCCGAGATACGCGCTGCACCAGGCGTGCGCGGCCGCGTCCGCGAGGACCGCCTCCACCTTGTCGCGGAAGATCTCCAGCGAGACCGTCCCCACCGGCTTCGGCACGGAGAGGGTCAACGGCTCCAGGCCGGGCGCGGACAGACGAAGGCCGCCGCCGGGCAGGAGCTCGGCGGCGGCCAGCGCGAGGCGCGGTTGCTGGCGTTGCGTGACGACCTTTCCCCCGTCGTCGATCAGCGCCCAGCGTCGGTCTCCGGCCGGCCCCCAGGGCTCCACGACGGCCTCCCGGGGCGACTGGCCCCGGAACGCCTTGACCGGATGAAGGTGGATCGACAGCAGTTCCGCATTCCCCATGAGGCCATCCTGCCAGGTGGCACGGACGACCCCCGGGTCGGCTCAGTAGCCGCGGTACTGCTGGTTGTTGTACGGATCCTGGTACTGCGGAGCGGCGGGCCGGGGAGCCGCGGGGCGCATCGCCTCGTAGCCCATGCCGGTCGCGGCGGGGCGTTGCGGCTGCTGCTGGGCCTGCGGGCCGGGGTAGCCGCGCGGCGCGGTGGCCTGCGGCGGGATGTAGGCCGCCGGTGCCTGCTGCAGCGGGGCGGGCTGCTGCGCCTGCGGATAGCCGTAGGAGGGCTGGGAGGGGGCCGCCGGGAGGGCGGGCAGCGCCGACGGCAACGCGGGCAGGCTGCTGCCCGTGTCGTAGGCGGCGGGGACCCGGATCGGGGCGATCTGCGGGGTACCCCGCTCGGCCACGAGCGAGTCGTAGATCGGGGTGTCCGGGAAGGAGGCGGAGTAGTAGCCGCCGCCATAGGTGGAGCGGGGGGAGGTCATGGCACATAAGTTAAGCCCACGATGTGCTGGTTGGGGAGACCGATAAGAGGGTTGTTTTCCGTGTCGGCGGTGACGTCGGATCCCCAATGGGAGCGAACTCGGGAAAAAGGGGCGGCGATCGTGGCCCGGATCGTGTAAAGGCCGAGTTCCGGGCGGGTTACCGGCCGGTCGGCGATTCGTCTTCCTGTGCTGCGGATGGGAGTTCGCTGTCCGGACGAATAGGTTGAACGGGTAGACAATCCGAGGGGTGCCGGGGGCGTTGCGGCCCGGCCCGGGAAACCCGTGATGGGGGGCGGTCATGTCAATGCCGAAGGGGTCCAACACTCCGGTGCCGACGACGGCGCTCAGGGTCGAGGTGGGCTGGCGTTCCGGGCCGGGCGTGCCCGACGCGGACGCCTCCGCGCTGCTCCTGGTCGGCGGAAAGGTCCGTTCCGACGCCGACTTCGTCTTCTACAACCAGCCGGCCCACTCCTCCGGAGCGGTCCGCCATGACGGGAAGCGGAACGCGGGTGGTCAGGTCACCGACACCCTCGTCGTCGACCTCGCGCGCGTGGAGCCCGCGATCGAGAGCGTCGTCCTGGCCGCCTCGGCCGACGGCGGCGCTTTCGGGCAGGTGCCGGACCTCTACGTCGAGGTGCGGGACGCGGCGCAGAACACCGTGGTGGCCCGGTTCGACAGCACCGGCGCGACCGTCGAGACCGCGTTCGTGCTGGGGGAGTTCTACCGCCGGCAGGGCGCCTGGAAGTTCCGGGCCGTCGGCCAGGGCTACGGCAGCGGCCTGGAGGGCCTGGCCACGGACTTCGGCATCACCGTGGACGAACCGCAGCACACGGCGCCCCCGGCGACCGCCACCACCGCCTCTCCGCCGCCCCCTCCGGCGATGCCCGCCACCGTGCCCCCGCCCGTCCGTCACACCCCGCCCCCGCCGCCGGCGCCGCCCACCGCACCGGTCCGCCTGACCAAGGTGACGCTCACCAAGGCCGCCCCGTCGGTGTCGCTGACCAAACAGGGCGGTACCGGGGGCACCATGCGGGTGAACCTCAACTGGGAGGTGCGCAAGCAGTTCTCGGGCTGGGGCAGCAAGCGCGGACGCGCGGTGGCACTCCACAACGACCTCGACCTCGACCTGTGCGCCCTGTTCGAACTGGCCGACGGCCGCAAAGGCGTCGTCCAGTCCCTCGGCAACGCCTACGGCGCCCTGCACCAGCCGCCGTACATCCACCTCGACGGCGACGACCGCACCGGTGCCGTGGCCAGTGGTGAGAACCTCACCGTCAACCTCGACCACAAGGACGACTTCCGGCGCATCCTCGTCTTCGTGACCATCTACGAAGGCGCCCGCTCCTTCGCGGACCTCCACGCCACGGTCACGCTGCAGCCCCAGCACGGAGCCACCGTCGACTTCTCCCTCGACGAGTGCACGGTCCCCTCGACCGTGTGCGCCCTGGCGCTGATCACCAACACCGGAGGCGACCTCGTCGTCCAGCGCGAGGCCCGCTACCTGGTGCCCGAGCGTGGCGTCAGCCCCCAACGCACCGTCGACCACGCCTACGGCTGGGGCATGAACTGGACGCCCGGCCGCAAGTAGGTCTCCTGGGCCGGCTCAGCCCTCGTCGGCCACCGTGTCCGGACGTGCGTAGGTGCGGCCCTTCCAGGCCGCGCCCCGGCCCCGGTAGTGCTGCACCGCCGAATCCACCGTCATCAGCAGATAGAGGAAGGCGGTGAACGGCAGCAGCGCGGCGAGCCCCGGCGGCAGGCGGTAGTAGCGGAGCATGGGCACGTACGTTCCCGTCATCACCAGCCACGCGAGGCCGCCGAGCGCCGCCGCGGCCATGTCGCCGAGGGCGAGCCCGGCGAGGAACGCCGAGGGCGGCACCAGGTACACCAGGGCCAGGCCCAGCACCGTGCCGGCCAGCACGAGCGGACTGTGCCGCAACTGGGCGTAGGCGCTGCGCGAGACCATCCGCCACAGGTCGTGCAGCCTCGGGTACGGGCGCACACTGTCCACGCGGTCGGCCAGCCCCAGCCAGATGCGCCCGCCGCTGCGCTTCACCGCGCGCGCGAGTGCCACGTCGTCGATGACGGCGTGCCGGATGGCGTCCGGGATCCGGGCCCGCTCGGCCGCCTCCGTGCGCAGCAGCACACAGCCGCCCGCCGCGGCCGCCGTCCGCGCCCCGGGTCGGCCGATCCACCGGAACGGGTACAGCTGTGCGAAGAAGTAGACGAAGGCCGGCACGACCAACCGCTCCCACAGGCTCTCCACCCGCAGCCGCGCCATCTGGGAGACCATGTCGAAGCCGCCGGTGCGCGCCGCCGCCACCAGCTCCCGCAGGCTGTCCGGAGCGTGCGCGATGTCGGCGTCGGTCAGCAGCAGGTACTCGGGGGCACGCGCGCGTGCCAGGCCGATGCCGTGCCGCACCGCCCACAGCTTCCCCGTCCAGCCCGCCGGCGGCTCGCCCGGCGAGTCCACGGTCAGCGGCAGCCCACCGTGCCGCCGCGCCAGCTCGCGGGCCAGCTCCCCGGTGCCGTCGGAGCTGCCGTCGTCGACGAGGAAGACCTCCGCCCGCCCCGGATAGTCCTGCGCGAGGAGCGACGGCAGGCTCGCGGGCAGCACCGCCGCCTCGTCGCGTGCCGGGACGACGACACAGACCGGCGGCCACTCCTCCGGCTCGCGGCGCGGCGGCAGCCGGACGTCCGTGCGCCAGAACAAGCCCTGACAGAGCAGCAGCCACAGCCAGACGACGAGGGATACGGCGGCGGTCCACACGATGGCGCTCACGCGCGCAGTCTGCCCCACCCGGCCGGGCCGCAAGAGCGCATCGTCTATCGTGGCCGGGTGAAGATCGCGCTCATGGACTCCGGAATCGGGCTGCTGGCGGCCACCGCCGCGGTACGGCGCCTGCGACCCGACGCCGATCTCGTGCTGTCCCTGGACCCCGACGGCATGCCCTGGGGACCGCGCACCCCGGAGGACCTCACCGCGCGCGCGGTGGCCGTCGCCGAGGCCGCCGCCGCCCACCGCCCCGACGCCCTCATCGTCGGCTGCAACACGGCCACCGTGCACGCCCTGCCGGCCCTGCGCGCCCGCCTCGAACCTGGCATCCCCGTGATCGGCACCGTCCCCGCGATCAAGCCGGCCGCGGCCGGCGGCGGCCCCGTCGCGATCTGGGCCACACCCGCCACCACCGGCAGCCCCTACCAGCGGGGCCTCATCGACGACTTCGCCGACGGCGTCACCGTCGCCGAGGTGCCCTGCTGGGGCCTGGCCGAGGCCGTGGAGCACGCCGACGAGGCGGCCATCGACGCCGCCGTCGCCGCGGCCGCCGCGCTGACCCCGGATGATGTAACGACCGTCGTCCTGGGCTGCACCCATTACGAGCTCGTCGCCGAACGCATCCGCACCGCCGTGCAGCGCCCCGGCTGCCCGCCGCTCGTCCTGCACGGTTCGGCCGGTGCGGTGGCCGCGCAGGCCCTGCGCCGCATCGGAGCCCGGCCCGAGCCCGAGGCGTCGGACCCCGGCACCGTGACGGTTCTGCTCAGCGGGCGGGAGGGCGTGCTTCCGGCGCCCGCTCTCGCCTACGCGGAAGGCCGGCTCCTCCAGGCGGTCACCCCCGCCCAGTGACCGCCGGCCGACGACCGGACACCCCGGCGCGCCTGTCGGCCGGCCGGCGCGGTCACCCTCCGCAACCCGGTACCGGCGGAGCGAAACCTGAGTAACCTCATCAATATGAGGGACCACCACCCCCGCGACGAGAACGCCCCGCATCCCGACGTCTGGCACGGACGCGCCACCAACCGCTTTCAGTGGCTGCTCGCGCTCATCGGTGCCGCCTGCATGGCGCTCGGTATCGAACTGGCGGTCGACTCCGCGTGGACGTCCGGTGCCGCGCCGCTGGTCATGTCCGTCGTCGGCTGCATCGCCGCCGGACTGCTGGTCCTCTTCGGCACCCTCGCCTTCGTCCACGTCGACCTCAAGCTCGACAAGGAGTGCCTGGAAATCCGCTGCGGCCACATCGGCCTGCCGCGCCGACGCATCCCGCTGGCCCATGTCGCCGGCGCCGACTTCGAGCCGCATGTCACCCCGCGCCACTGGGGCGGCTGGGGCTACCGCTGGCGACCCGAGAAGGGCACCGCCGTCGTCGTACGGCGCGGCGAGGGCCTGGTGCTGCGGCTCTGGGACGGACACACGTTCACGATCACCGTGGACGACGCCGAGTCCGCCGTACGCGTCATCAGGGACCGGCTGCGGCAGGGCACGCCCGGGGCGGCGCGCTGACCTCAGGAGGCCGGGCGGCCGTCACGGGGGCGCACCTGCCGCTCCGGCCTCGTCGGCGTCTCGGCCGCCACCGGTTCGAGGGCCAGTGGGCGGGCCGTGGCCAGGCCCGCCAGCAGGCCCGCGCCGACCGACACCGTGGTGAAGCTCAGCGCGTTGCCGACCGCGGCGACGGCCGCCAGCCCCGTGAGCGCGGCACCCGCCGTGAGCACGACCGGCGTGGGCCGCGGGGCATGCCAGAGGGCGAACAGCACCCAGCAGAAGGCCGCCGCGAGGAGGAGCACCCCGACGACACCCTGTTCCGCCGCCATCTGCAGCGGGGCGGAGTGCGGCTTGCCGTCGGACAGGGTGGACTGCGTGGCCGTCGCGCTGAGCTCCCCGAAACGCCCCGGGCCCACGCCCAGCCCGGGGGCGACGTGTGCCAGGTGCAGGGCGTCGCGCCACAGCTCGACCCGGCGGGGCGTCAGCTGGTCCTCCAGGGACGCGGCGAGCCCGCCGGGCAGCGCGTTGCCGGCGACGGCCCAGGTGAGGCCCGCTGTCAGGGCCGCCGCCAGGCCCAGTGCCACGAGGCTCGGCCCCCGGTGACGCACACGACCGGCGGCCAGCGAGCACAGCAGTACGGCGCAGCAGGTGACGACGGCCGTGGTCGAGCCCACGACAGCCCCGGCCACCGCCGTGCCGCAGGCCAGCCCGCGCAGCGCGAGCCGCAGGGCCCGCACGCGAGTCGCCCAGGCGGCGCAGCATGCGGCACCGGCCGACAGGGTCAGCACGGCGGCGGTCGCACCCGCGTGGCCGAGAGGTGCGGCGATCTCGGGCCCCGGACCGAACCGCGGCAGGGCCACCGTCAGGGTGAGCCCGGCCAGCGCCGCCGCACAGGGCGCGGCGACGGGCAGGAGCACTCCGCAGATCCGCCCGGCCGCGTATCCGGCGGCCACGGCCAGCACCGCGAGCAGGACGCCCTCGGGGCGCCCGCCGTGCGCGGTGGCGGTGATCAGGGACCATGTGGAGCAGGCCCCGAGCACGATCACGCCGGTCGCGTCAGAAACGATTCGTCTTTCCCCGTCCGCGTCCTCACCGGCCGCGGACGTCATCCCCGTGGACCCCACCCCGTCCCCCCGAACCCGGTCGCCCCCCGACCGTGACATGCTCTGGCCACCCCGCGCGACAGGAGCTCTGGCACACCGTAACCGCTGATGGGCGGTTTGTGGATGAGTCGTACCGGGTTGCGCGGGCCACGGAGCGGGCCGCCCTGCGGACCGTGCTGTCGGCGGACCGTGCTGTCGGCCAAAAGGTCACCCGCCGTACACTCCCGGAGTGACCGTCACCGCAACTTCCGTGGGCCGGCAGGACCAGCAGACGCCCTCGACCGCGCCCTCGCGCGGCGCGCGCCTTCTGCGTCTCGTCCCGGCCGCCGCAGCGGCACTCTCCGGAGTCCTGCTCTACGTCAGCTTCCCGCCGCGCACCCTGTGGTGGCTGGCCCTGCCGGCCTTCGCCGTCCTGGGCTGGGTGCTGCGCGGCCGCGGCTGGAAGGCGGCCCTCGGTCTCGGCTACCTCTTCGGCCTGGGCTTCCTGCTGCCGCTGCTGGTGTGGACAGGTGTCGAGGTGGGCCCCGGGCCCTGGCTCGCCCTGGTGGCCATCGAGGCGGTCTTCGTCGCGCTGGTCGGCGTCGGCATCGCCGCGGTGTCGAAGCTGCCGGCCTGGCCGGTGTGGGCGGCCGCGGTCTGGATCGCCGGAGAGGCGGCACGCGCGCGTGCCCCGTTCAACGGCTTTCCCTGGGGCAAGATCGCCTTCGGTCAGGCGGACGGCGTGTTCCTGCCGCTCGCCGCGCTGGGCGGCACCCCGGTTCTGGGCTTCGCGGTCGTACTCAGCGGCTTCGGCCTCGGCGAACTGGTCCGCCTCGGCCTGGAGCGCCGGCGCACCGGTGAGGTGCGCTGGCTGGCCGCCAACCTCGCACTGCTCAGCCTGGCCGTCCCGTTCGTGGCCGCCCTCGCCGCCCGCACGCTGGTGAGCGACAAGGCGGAGGACGGCACCGCGACGGTCGCCGTCATCCAGGGCAACGTCCCCCGGCTCGGCCTGGACTTCAACTCCCAGCGCCGGGCCGTCCTCGACTACCACGCGCGCGAGACGGAGCGGCTGGCCGCGAAGGTCGCGGCGGGCAAGGCGCCCCGGCCCGACTTCGTGCTGTGGCCCGAGAACTCCTCCGACATCGACCCCTTCGCCAACGCCGACGCGGCCGCCGTCATCGACAAGGCGGCCAAAGCCATCGGCGCGCCCATCTCGGTCGGCGGGGTCGTCGAACGGGACGGCAAGCTCTACAACGAGCAGATCCTCTGGGACCCGGTGAAGGGCCCCACCCAGACGTACGACAAGCGGCAGATCCAGCCGTTCGGCGAGTACCTGCCGTTGCGCTCGCTCATCGGGGCGATCAACAGCGAGTGGACGTCGATGGTCCGCCAGGACTTCAGCCGCGGTACGAAGCCGGGCGTCTTCACCATGGACAGCGCCAAGGTGGGTTTGGTCACCTGCTACGAGGCCGCCTTCGACTGGGCCGTGCGCTCCGAGGTCACCGACGGCGCCCAGATGATCTCCGTGCCCAGCAACAACGCCACGTTCGACCGCAGCGAGATGACCTACCAGCAGCTCGCCATGTCGCGCGTCCGCGCCGTCGAGCACAGCCGGACCGTCACGGTGCCCGTGACCAGCGGAGTCAGCGCGATCATCATGCCGGACGGGAAGATCACCCAGAAGACCGGCATGTTCGTGGCGGACTCCCTGGTCCAGAAGGTGCCGCTGCGCTCCTCCGAGACGCCCGCGACGCGGCTGGGAATCCTCCCCGAGATCGCCCTGCTGCTCGTCGCCGCGGGCGGTGTGGGCTGGGCGATCGGCGCCGGGGTGCGCGGGCGGCGCGCCGGTGGCGTGTAGCGGTACGCCCGTCGGCCGCCCCCTGAACTCGCCCGGCGTCACGGGACCGGCCCGTTAGGGTCGGTCCATGGCTACTCCTGACTTCATCCGTACGCTCCGGGCGTCCGCCGGGAACCAGCTCCTGTGGCTGCCCGGCGTGACCGCCATCGTCTTCGACGACGAGGGCCGTGTACTGCTGGGCCGCCGTACCGACACACGCAAGTGGTCGGTGATCGGCGGCATCCCCGACCCGGGAGAGCAGCCGGCGGCCTGTGCGGTGCGGGAGGTCTACGAGGAGACCGCGGTGCGGTGCGTGGTCGAGCGGGTCGTCCTCGTCCAGGCGCTGGATCCGGTCACCTACGCCAACGGCGACGTCTGCCAGTACATGGACGTCACCTTCCGCTGCCGGGCGGTGGGCGGGGAGGCCCGCGTCAACGACGACGAGTCGCTGGACGTGGGGTGGTTCGCGGTGGACGCCCTGCCGGAACTGAGCGAGTTCGCGCTCTTCCGGATCAAGCAGGCACTGTCGGACCAGCCCACATGGTTCGACACCACGAGTTCCGGCTGAAGTATGGGGTCTGACCATATGGGGCGGGGGTCGGACGCTGCCTAGGGTCGAGGCATGACCACGCCCCCCGCCGCCCCTGGTCCCCACGCTCCCTCGCTCGACCTCGGCGGTCGCACCGCCCTCGTCACCGGCGCCGCCGGTGGTATCGGCCGCGCCTGCGCGCTGCGGCTGGCGGCCGCCGGGGCCAAGGTCCGGGCGGTCGACCGGGACGCCGCGGGCCTGGAGGCACTCACCGAGAGCGCCGTCGGCCTACCGGGTACCGTCGAGCCGCACGTCCTGGACCTGACGGACCTGGACGCCGCCGAACTCGCCGCCGCCGGAACCGACGTCCTCGTCAACAACGCCGGACTGCAACTCGTACGGCCCCTGGAGGAGTTCCCGCCCGACGTCTTCCACACGGTGCTCACCGTGATGCTGGAGGCGCCGTTCCGGCTCGTCCGAGGCGCCCTGCCCCATATGTACGGGCAGGGGTGGGGCCGTATCGTCAACGTCTCCTCGGTCCACGGGCTGCGCGCCTCGGCCTACAAGTCGGCGTACGTGGCCGCCAAGCACGGTCTGGAGGGCCTGTCCAAGACCGCCGCCCTCGAAGGCGCCTCCCACGGCGTCACGTCGAACTGCGTGAACCCCGCCTATGTGCGCACCCCCCTGGTGGAGAAGCAGCTCACCGACCAGGCACGGGCGCACGGCCTGCCCGCGGAACGCGTGCTGGCCGAGGTGCTCCTGCGGGACAGCGCCGTCAAGCGGCTCATCGAACCGGAGGAGGTCGCCGAGGCCGTCGCGTACCTGTGCAGCCCGCAGGCGTCCTTCGTCACCGGCAGCTCACTCGTCCTCGACGGCGGCTGGACGGCGCACTGAGCCGCCCGGCGGCCGGCGGATCCGGAGTTTTCCACAGGGCTGACGGGCCGGCCCGGACATGAGGAATCCTGTGAGCATGTCCCGCGATCACGTGGAGCCGGTCGAGCGCTCCGTCAGCGACGCCGAGACGCCCGCGGGCGTTCCGGAGAGCGCCGAGGCGCCGTTCCTGAAGCTGCTCGCCCGAGGCGCCGCGGCCGAGGCGTACGAGCGCCCGGTGCTGCTCGCGCGCGCCGAGGGCCGGCCCGCCGAGCGGATCGCCGACCTCGAACACGCCAAGCTGCTCGCGCTGAGGGTGCGCGCGGAGCTGGAGGGCCGCAGGCGGCGGGAGGCCGAGCTGTCGGCGCTGTTCGAGACCGCCCACGACCTGGCAGGCCTGCGCGACGTGGACGCCGTCCTGCAGGCGATCGTGCAGCGGGCCCGCTCGCTGCTCTCCACGGACGTCGCCTACCTCAGCCTCAACGACCCGGTCAGGGGCGACACCTACATGCGGGTCACCGAGGGCTCGGTCGCCGCCCGCTTCCAGCAACTGCGCCTCGGTATGGGGGAGGGACTCGGCGGCCTGGTCGCCCAGACGGCCCGCCCGTACGTCACCGACGACTACTTCCGCGACGACCGCTTCCGGCACACGGCGGCCATCGACGCGGGCGTGCGCGACGAGGGCCTGGTGGCGATCCTCGGAGTGCCGCTGACCCTGGGGGCGAACGTCATCGGGGTGCTGTTCGCCGCCGACCGCCGCGCGCGGGTGTTCGAGCGGGAGCAGATCGCGCTGCTCGGCTCCTTCGCCGCACTGGCCGCGGCCGCCATCGACACCGCCAACCTGCTCACCGAGACCCGCTCGGCCCTGGCCGGCCTGGAGCGCGCCAACGAGATCATCCGGGACCGCAGCGCGGTCATCGAACGGGCCTCCGACGTCCACGACCGGCTCGCCGAGCTGGTCCTGCGCGGCGGCGGGGTGCACGACGTGGCCGCCGCCGTGTCCCAGGTCCTCGACGGCACCGTGGAGTTCACGGAAGGCGCACCCGGCAGCGCCCTGGAGGCGTCACGCGCCGAAGGACACGCCGTGCGGCACGAGGACGACTGGATCGCCGCCGTCGCCGCCGGCGGCGAACTGCTCGGCGCGCTCGTCCTGCGCGGCCACCCGGGCCTCGACCCCGTCGACCAACGCACCCTGGAACGCGCCGCGATGGTCACCTCGCTGCTGCTCCTCGCCCGGCGCTCCGCCGCCGAGGCCGAACAGCGCGTCCGCGGCGAGCTGCTGGACGACCTCCTCGACGCACGCGACCGCGACCCGCGCCTGCTGCGCGAGCGCGCCTCCCGGCTGCACGCCGACCTCGACGCCACCCATGTCGTCCTCGCCGCGCGCCTGGACGCCGCCGCTGCCGACGCCGACCACGAGGCGGCGGCCCGCCGGCGCCTGTGGTCCGCGGCCTCGCACCTCGCCGCCACCCGGCACGGCCTGGCCGCCGCCCGCGACGGCGGCACCGTCCTGCTGCTGCCCCTCGAACCAGGCGACACCGCGACCGAACTGGCCCGCCGCACCGCCGGCCACCTCGGCACCGCCGTCCACGAGGCCGTCACCGTCGGCGCCTCCGCCCCGGTCCGCGACCTCACCGCCCGCCCGGACGCGGTCGTCGCCGGATACGAGGAGGGCCGCCGCTGTCTGGACGCCCTCAGACTGCTGGGCCGCTCCGGCGACGGAGCCGCCGCCGAGGACTTCGGCTTCCTGGGACTGCTGCTCGCCGGCGACCGGGACGTCGCGGGCTTCGTGGACCGCACCATCGGCCAGGTCGTCGCCTACGACGAACGGCGCGGCACCGAGCTGCTGCGCACCCTCGACGCGTACTTCGCCTGCGGTATGAGCCCGGCCCGCACCAAGGACGAACTCCACGTCCACGTCAACACGGTGGCCCAGCGCCTGGAGCGCGTCGGCCGCCTCCTGGGCGAGGACTGGCACAGCCCCGCTCGCGCCCTGGAAATACAACTGGCCCTGAGACTGCACAAGTTGTCGGCCCCCCTACCGAACTGACCCCCGTACGCGGGGCGGCGTACGAGGGTCGGTGCCGTAGGGCAGGGCGGATCAGACGACACGTGCGTCCGCAGCCGGGGCCTGCGTGTGCTCCGCGTCGTCCGAGGGGCCGATCTCGGCCAGGTCGCGGTGGCGGGTCTCCTTGGCCGCGCCCACGGCGACGACCGTCAGCAGGGCCGCAGCGATCACGTACAGGGCGATCGGGGTGGAACTGTCGTAGTCGGCCAGCAGCGCGGTGGCGATGAGCGGCGCCGGCGCACCGGCCGCGACCGAGGCGAACTGGGCGCCGATGGAGGCACCGGAGTAGCGCATCCGAGTCGCGAACATCTCGGAGAAGAAGGCGGCCTGAGGCGCGTACATCGCGCCGTGCAGCACCAGGCCGACGGTCACGGCGAGGACGAGACTGCCGAAGCCACCCGTGTCGACGAGCGAGAAGAAGGGGAACATCCACAGGCCGACGCCCACCGCGCCCAACAGGTACACGGGACGCCGTCCGATGCGGTCGGACAGCGCGCCCCAGGCCGGGATCACCGCGAAGTGCACGGCCGAGGCGATGAGGACGGCGTTGAGCGCGGACTGCTTGGAGACGCCGGCCGAGGTCGTCGCGTACACGAGGATGAACGCGGTGATGACGTAGTAGGAGATGTTCTCCGCCATGCGCGCCCCCATCGCGACCAGCACGTCACGCCAGTGGTGGCGCAGCACGGCCACGAGCGGCAGCTTCTCGGCGGCGGCCGCCCGCGTCGCCCTGCGGGCCTCGGCCTGTGCCAGGGCCTGCTTGAAGACGGGCGATTCATCGACAGACAGACGAATCCACAAACCGACGATCACCAGCACACCCGAGAGCAGGAACGGGATCCGCCAGCCCCAGCTGCCGAAAGCGGCGTCCGACAACACGGCGGTGAGCAGCGACAGCACACCGGTCGCGAGCAACTGCCCCGCCGGCGCCCCGGTCTGCGGCCACGAGGCCCAGAACCCGCGCCGCCGCGCGTCCCCGTGCTCGGACACCAGCAGCACGGCCCCGCCCCACTCACCACCGAGCGCGAAGCCCTGGACCAGACGCAGCAGCGTCAACAGCACCGGTGCGGCGGTCCCGATGGTCGCGTGCGTGGGCAGCAACCCGATCGCGAAGGTCGCGCCACCCATCAGCAGCAGACTCAGCACCAGCAGCTTCTTGCGCCCGAGCCGGTCCCCGTAGTGCCCGAAGACCAGCGCCCCGAGCGGCCGCGCGGCGAACCCGACGGCGTACGTCAGAAAGGACAGCAGCGTGCCGACGAGCGGGTCGGAGTCCGGAAAGAACAGCTTGTTGAAGACGAGCGCGGCGGCGGAGCCGTAGAGGAAGAAGTCGTACCACTCGACGGTGGTGCCGATGAGGCTGGCGGCGACGATGCGTTTGAGGTCGGCGGGGGTTTCCGGGGACGGGCGAGCGGTTGCTGCGGAGGCCATGTGCGCCACTTCCTCGTGTGCGGTGGGGACGGGTACGTGTTCGCACACGGTAGGAATCTGCAGGTCAGGGGCACATGTGGTGGGACTACACAGTTCGGTGGCGGGGTATGCGTGTTGCCCCTATGCCAGCTGACCGGGGAGCGCCGTTCCGCGATAGGTGATCGGCGCCACCCGGCTTGACCCCTGCTCCTGTCCCGCACGTTCAGGGCAGGCCTGTTCGACGGCAGGACCCTCAAAAACCGCCGACACTCGATCACAAGGCGACCGCAGTCCGTCCTACAATTCCCTCTTGCACCCGCACGCCACCGACGCCGCATCGCGTCCCGGTCCGTGTGGTGGAAAACGGGGGGTTTGGTGAGGGAACGAGCCGTGCCTGCGGGCGTGTTGCGATTAGTCGTGCTGCGAGCGTGGGCGTATCGCGCGCTTCTCGGTGCCGTGCTGCTGACCGTGCTGCTGACCACGGTCGTGCTGGCCGCGCTCACCGCCTACTCGGGCGCGACAGGCGATGCGGCGCTGCGGCGGTCGCTCGCAGAGCAGCGCACCGCTGCCCAGGCCGCTCTGGTGCTCAAGGCCGACGTGCCGGCCGACGAGCGGCAGGCGGCCGACGACGCCGTGCGGGCGGGGGCCCGCACCATCTTCGCCGGGCTGCCCGTGCGGGTACGTACCCTGCTGCGGTCGGGGCCCTACGCCCTGCCGGGGGCGCTGCGGCCGCCCTCCGAGCGGGACGGAAACCCGAACCTCACGTACTTCGCGGCCCTGGACCGCACACAGGTGCGGACCGTCGCTGGGCGGCTCCCCCGTGAGGGGGTGACCGCCGGGTCCATCGAGGCCGCACTGCCGCAGAGCGCCGCCCAGCGGCTCGGTGTGGCGCCCGGCTCCCGGCTGACCGTCACCGACCGGCTGGACGGCCCGGCGGTGCGCGTGCTGATCACCGGCGTGTACCGGCCGGTGGACGTCCGGGCACCCTACTGGCAGTTGGACGACCTGGGCGGCCGCGGCGTGCAGGCGTCGGATTTCACGACGTACGGTCCCCTGCTCACCGCCCCAGGCGTGCCGGCGTCGGGCCGGGTGAGTGTCGGCGCGTCGGGCTGGCTGGTCTCGGCCGACTACTCCTCGCTGACGACGGAGCGGATCGGCCCGCTGCGCGAGGCTGCCCGCTCGGGGACCGCGGAGCTGCGCGAGCGCCCAGCGCTCAGCAGTGCGACCACAGCGGACACCGCGTTGCCCGAGGTACTGGACCGCATCGAACGCTCCTTGCTCGTCACGCGTTCCAGCATGCTGATCGTCGCCGGTCAGCTCGGACTGCTCGCGGCCTGCGCCCTGTTGCTCGTCGCACGGTTGCTCGACTCCGAGCGCAAGGCCGAGACCGGGTTGCTGCGTGCGCGCGGCGCCACCCGGGCACGGCTGGCGGGCTTGGCCGCGCTGGAGGCCCTGCTGATCTCCGTGCCGGCGGTGGTGGTGGCGCCGCTGGCGTCGGGGCCGTTGACGCGGCTGCTGGCCGGGCAGGGTGCCCTGGGCCGGACCGGGGTGCGCGTCGACGTGTCGGCCGGGGGGCGACTCGAGGTGTGGGCGGTCGCCGCGGGTGTGGCCGCGCTGTGTGCGCTGACCGTGGCTGTCCCGGCGTGGCGGGCGACCTTCGCGGGCACGTTCGCGGTGCGGGCGGGAGCGCTGCCCGCACCGTTACGTGCCGGGGCGGATGTCGGGTTGCTCGCTGTGGCCGGTGTCGCTTTCTGGCTGCTCGGCAGCCAGCAGTCCGGTGCTGTCACCGCCGACCGTGCGGGGGTCCTCGGCGTCGACCCGCTTCTGGTGGTGGCGCCCGCTCTGGTGCTGCTCGCCGGAACGGTTCTGGTACTGCGGCTGCTGCCCTTGCTGGCGCGTGTCGGCGAGCGACTTCTGACCCGCGAGCCCGGACTGACCGCGGCGATGGTCGGCTGGCAGTTCAGTCGCCGACCGATGCGGGGAGCGGGTCCGGTGCTGCTCCTGGTCATCTCCGTGGCGCTGGGTGTGGTGGCGATCGGGCAGGACGCGTCCTGGCACCGTTCCCAGGCCGACCAGGCCGACTTCCGCGCGGGTGCCGAGGTGCGCGTCCTGTCTTCCGGGGGCGGCGGTGTGGGCCGTGCAGATGTCTACGCGGACCTCCCACACGTGGACGCGGTCGCCCCCGCCGTCCGTGACACGGTGTTGCTCTCCGGGAGCCGCGAGGCGACCGTTGTCGCCCTGAACACGACGGAGGCCGCCGGGACAGTGCTGTCGCGGCGCGATCTGACGGACGGTCCGTTACTCGCCGGGCTCGCGCCGCGCGGGGCACCCGCGGGCATCGAGGTACCGAAGGGCACCACCCGGCTCACGCTGACCGCTGCCCTGCACAGCACCACGCCAGGGTCGGAGGCGGACGTCACGCTCACGGTGCGGGACCGTCAAGGAACCCTCTACGAGATACCGTCCGGCAGCCTCGCCGCCGACGGCCGCCCGCACCGGCTGATCCCCGATCTGAACGGCGCCCGGGGCCCGCTGGCGTTGACCGGGCTCCTACTGAGTACACCGCAGCCGACCGACCGTCCCCACCGGCACCGCCTGGTCCTCGGCGCGCTCACGGCGACAGTTGGCGACGGTGACGTCAGGCAGTTGACCCTGCCGACGAGGTGGACGACCGCGGTCGAGGCCGACGCGGCCGCCGCCCCACCCGACGACGACGCCCGGCCGACCCGTCCCCGGCTCACGTCGACGGCACCCGTCACCATGACGTACAGCACCGGGTACCAGCTGCCCGGCCTCTCGCCGCCCGCCCTGCCGCTGGAGGTCCGGCTGAAGGTCGCCCAGCCCGCGGCGCCTGAGATCGTCGCGGTCGCCACCGACCGGTTCCTCGCCGCGTCCGGTGCGCGCCAAGGCCAGCGCGTGGAGGTGACGTTCGGCGGCCGTTCCCTGCCCGTACGCATCGTCCGCACCGCGAGCGCCCTGCCCACGACGGAAGCCACTGCACACGACGGCGGGGCCCTGCTGGTCGATCTCCGGGCCGTCAACCGGGTGCTACAGGCCCGCTACGGAACCAGCCTGGAGCCCACCGAGTGGTGGCTGAACACGGCTGCGCCCGGCGCCACCGCAGCGGCCGCGCGCGCCCTGCCCGACGTCGATCCGGAGCAGGTGACGGTGCGCGACGAGATAGCGGCGGAGCTGCGCGACGACCCGTTCGGGGCCGCCCCGGAATCAGCGCTGATCGCGGCGGCAGCGGTGACGGTGCTCTTCGCCGCGCTCGGCTTCGCGGTGAGCGCGGCAGGGGCGATGCGAACGCGGGACGGTGAGTTCGCCGTGCTGCGCGCCCTGGGAACACCGCGCCGTCGGCTGGCCCGGCTGGTCGCCGTGGAGCACGGCGTACTGGTGGCCCTGGCGCTGCTGGTCGGCACGGTCCTGGGCACGGTGCTGACGCACGCGCTGGTTCCCCTCGTCGTCCTGACCGGGCAGGCCACCCGACCGCTCCCGCCGGTCCTGGTCGAACTCCCGCTCCCGCGTCTGGCCGCCCTGCTGGCGGCCCTCGCGGCGGGCCCCGCCCTCGTGACCGTGGCCCTCGCCCTTCGGCGGGCGAAGCCCGTGATGGCTCTCAGGGACGAGGTGACACTGTGACCACGCAGCCCGTGCCCCCTCAGGACGGGGGGACGAAGGCGGTGCCACCGCATGTGGGCGCCGGACTGCGGACCCGGCTGAGGGCCTTCGCCGGTACGTCCGTGGCCCTCGCGCTCCTGGTGGCCGTGACCGCGGCGCTGGCCGCCGCGTGTCCGCGTGCCGTCGACCGGTACGGGGACGCGGGGCTGCGCCGGGCGGTCGAGCAGGCCCAACCCGACCGGACGACCGTGCAGGTGCAGGTCCCGCTGCCCTGGATGGACACGGTCGAGGAGATGGAGGCTGCCCTGCGCGTCGGTCCGCTGACCGCGGCGCGGGCCGAGGTTCTCGCCACCGCCAAGGCGCCGCTGGTTCCCGACCCCGCGCAGTCGTCGTACGGCGTGCGCACGACCGTCGCCCTGGAGGCGTCCGATCCCTGGCTTCCCCGACCCGCCGGCCTGCCCGCCCAACTGGTGCTCGCCGCCCAGCAGGACCTGGCCTCCCACGCCCGGCTCAGCGCGGGCCGGTTGCCGCGCACCACGGGCGCACCGGTGACCGCGGCGACGGCGCAGGTCGAGGCCGCCGTCACCGTGGACACCGCCCGCACGCTCGACATCCGGGTGGGCTCGGTGATCCACGTACCAGGCTCGGAGCGCGCCCCGCTCGCCGTCCGGGTCACCGGAATCGTCGTCCCGCGCGCCCCCGAGGGCGCCTACTGGTCGGCACTGCCGGTGCTGCGCACCCCCGCGTTGAGCCGCCAACCCGAGCGTTTGCCGCAGGACGTCCACTGGCTCGGTGGCCTGCTTCTCGCCGCCGATGCCGGCCCGGCCCTCCTGGGCACCCCCGGCCGCCCGCACCGGTACTGGCATGTGGCCCCCGACGTCGCCACCCTGCGCGGCCACGATCTCGACCGTCTGGCGTCCGCCGTAGCCGCACTGGAGTCGGGGCCTGGAGTGCAGCGGCTTCGGGCGGTCGTCGACGAGAACCTGGAAGCCCAGACGGATCTCGACGAGGTCCTCGCGAACCATGCCCGACTACGGTCGGGGATCGACTCGTTGCTGCTCCTCGCCGCCGTCGGTACCGGCAGCCTCGCCCTGATCGTCCTGGCCATGGCCGGCGGCGTGGCAGCCGATCGCCGACACGCGGAGCTGGCCCTGCTGCGTGCCCGCGGCGCCTCACTGCCCGGCCTGGCCGTTCGGCTGCTGGCGGAGACGGCGGTGGTGGCCGTGCCGGCCGGCGCCCTCGGACTGACCGTCGCACTGCTCGTCCTGCCCGATGCCCGCACCGCACCCGCCCTCGCCGCCGCGCTCGCCGTCACCCTGCTCGCCTGTGGCGCGCTCCCGCTGCGCGCCGTGGTGGCGCACCGCACGGTACGGATGCACGACGGGCGGGAGGACCTCACCACCGCCCGGCCGTCGCGGCGCCGAACGGTGGCGGAACTGACCGTCCTGGTGATCGCGTCAGGGGCGGTCGCCGCACTGCGCCGACAGGGATCCGGCAGCACCGGTCTGGTGGCCGCCGCCCCACTGTTGACCGGCGTGGTCGCGGCTCTGCTGCTGGCACGCCTCCACACCCTGCCGCTACGGGCGCTGAGCAAGGCGACCGCTCGCATGCGCGGCCTGGTGATTCCGCTGTCGCTGGCCCATGTGGCTCGTGCCCCCGGCTTCGCCGTGCTGCCCCTGCTCGCCCTGCTCAGCAGCCTGACCATGGCCGCGTTCGGCGGCTCGGTCCTGGCAGGGGTCACGGCGGCCCGCGACCAGGCCGCGCTCCTCGACGTCGGCGCTGACGGCCGCATCGAGACCACCACCGGTGAACTCCCTCGTGCCCTGCCCGACCGAGTACGCCGACTGCCCGGCGTACGCGACATGGCGGAAGCAAGCGTCACCAACGAGGCGAAGCCCCCACTGGGCAGCCAGCCGGTATCACTGGCCGGTGTGGACCCTGACGCCTACTCGCACCTGTCGCACCACACGGGACTGGGGCCGTTCGACGCGGCGAGCCTCCGGCAGGCGGACGCCGGTACGACGGGCAGCGCCGACCGGCCCCTGCCCGCGCTGGCCTCGACTCGCGTGGCCGACGAGCACGGCACAGGCCCCTACTCCGTCCTGCTGCCGGACGGCACCTCCGTCACTGTCCGCATCGTCCTGGTCCGAGACCGCACCCCGGCAGTGCTCGGTGACGACTTCCTGATCGTGGACCGCGCCGGCCTTCCCCGCGGCGCGGCGCGTACGACGACCCTGCTGCTGACCGGTGACGCCCTGAACGGCCGGGCGCTGCGCTCGGTGGCGGAAGGCACGGCGGCGGCCGTCCGCCTGCGTGCCGAGGAACGCACGCGGCACGTCGAATCACCGCTGCAGTCCGGCGCGGAACGCCTGTACGGTGCCGCGGTCGCCGCGGGCGCTGGGTACGCGGTCCTCGCGCTCGTGCTGACCGTGCTGCGCACCGCGCCTGAACGCAGCGCCCTGCTCGCCCGGTTGCGCACGATGGGCATGACTCGGGCCCAGGGCCGCCGACTTCTGATCCTCACGGCCCTCCCACAGGCGTTCCTGGCCGCGGCCGGCGGCATGCTGACCGGCTGGGTCGGCATTCACCTGCTGTCGCCCGGCATCGACCTCACGACCATCGCCCTGGCCTCCCCGTCCGCTCTCGAAGGGGCCGTGCTGCGCACCGATCCGCTCTCGCTCGCGGTTCCGGCGCTCACCGTGCTGCTCCTGGCCATCGGTGTGCCCGCCGGCCAGGCCTGGTGGACCAGCCGACGTGGCTCGGTGCGTGAACTGAGGCTGGGTGACAACTAGACAGTGGGCAGAGCCTCGAGACAAAGCGCCCTCCGGAACCGGCCCGTGCCCCTCCGACCACCCAGGAGCAGCCGATGACCAGCAGCCCGACCTTCCACGACCTCGCCGACCGTGCCCTCGCCGCGCGCAACGCCGCTGCCTACGGTCACGACGCCCTCATCACCTGCGACCGGCTGGTACGGATCTTCTCCGCCGACGGCGTGGAGGTCCAGGCACTGCAAGGCCTCGATCTCCTCGTCCGCAAGGGAGAGCTCATGGCCCTGGTCGGCGCCTCCGGCAGCGGCAAGTCCACCCTCATGAACATCCTGGCCGGACTGGACAAACCCACCGCCGGCGCGACCCGTGTCGCCGACCACGACCTGGTCACGATGTCCTCCAAGGAACGACTCGCCTACCGTCGCAAGACCGTCGGCTTCGTCCGGCAGCAGACCTCCCACAATCTCCTGCCTTATCTCACCGCCGCGCAGAACGTCGCCCTGCCCCTGCAGTTGGCTCGCGCCCGAGGCCGGCGCCGAACCTGGGCCAACCGCGTCATGGAACTCCTCGACCTGCTGGACGTAGCCGAATGCCGCGACCGACGGCCGCACCAGATGTCCGGCGGCCAGCAGCAGCGCGTCGCCCTCGCCGTCGCCCTCGCCAACGATCCCGCGGTCCTGCTCGCCGATGAGCCCACCGGTGAACTCGACTCCCACACCGCCGAACAGGTCTTCGCCGCGTTCCGCACCGCCAACGAGGAGTTGGGGACCACCATCGTGATCGTCACGCACGATCAGTCCGTTGCCGGAGAGGTCCGCCGTACGGTCGCCATCCGGGACGGCCGCACGGCGACGGAAGTCCTGCGCCACAGCGAAGTCGACTCCGCCACCGGCCAGGAGAACCTGGTCGCTCGCGAATACGCCATGCTCGACCGGGCCGGTCGCCTCCAACTCCCCGCCGAGTACACCCGGGCCCTGGGGATGCGCGACCGCGTCGCTCTGGAACTGGAGCCCGACCACATCGCCGTCCGCCCGGACGACGCCCGGAACGACCGTCACGGCCAGGGCTCAGCCGAGGAACAGCCGCGGCTCTGAGACGAACCGAGTGCATCGGCCCGCCTCCTCCGACGTGGCCTGATGTCGGACCCCGCGTCTGCGGTGTGATTCAGACGACTGGGCCAGGCTCGGCGATCTGGCCGTCCTTCAGCTCCAGCACACGATCGGCAAGGTCGAGAAGTGTCGTGTCATGGGTGGCCACGAGAGCCGTGATCCGCTCGCTGCGGACGACCGCGCGCAGCAGCTCCATCACGGAGTGCCCGGTCTCCGCGTCCAACTGGCCGGTCGGCTCGTCGGCGATGAGAATCGAGGGACTGTTGGCCAAGGCGCGAGCGATGGCGACCCGCTGGCGCTGCCCGCCCGACAACTCACCCGGGCGCTGCGCGGCATGGTCCGCGAGCCCCACGAGGGACAGCAGCAGTTCGACGCGCTCCCGCCGCTCGCGCGCGTCCGCCCTGCGCAACCGCAGTGGTACGCCCACGTTTTCGGCAGCCGTGAGGACAGGGATGAGCCCGAACGACTGGAAGACGAAGCCGATGCGCTCCCGGCGCAGCGCGAGGAGGGCGTCCTCACCCTGGTCCCGAAGGTGCAGCCCGTCGATGGTGACGCGTCCGCTGTCCGGTTCGTCCAGACCGCCCACGATGTTGAGCAAAGTGGTCTTGCCCGAGCCCGAGCGTCCCTTGACAGCAACGAGTTCCCCCCGAGGGACCTCGAAGGAAACGCCACGCAGGGCATGAACGGCGCTGGCGCCACGACCGTACGACTTGTGCACATCCGCCACCTGCAGCATGGCTGCGGTCACCGCCTGGCCCATCACGCCCCCGTATGCTCCGCTGTTTCCGCAGCGCGCCAGTATCTCACCCGGCAGAACAACCGGCAAAGCATGATGTGCTACGGCGCTTCCGTTCTCATGCGTCGGACCCTCCGGCGAGTCACGGTGTGTCAAGGAAGCGGATGCCCCGGTGGGGCATGTCGGCGATGGTCGTCTCAGCCGCAGGACCGGGGGGTGGCTTCATGGGGCGGCCGGCGGTTTGTCACGTCATCGCGACGACGACCTTTCCGGCCTTCGCGCGCCCCTTCCCGAGGTACTCCAACGCTTCCCGGGTCGACTCGAACGGGAAGACGCGGTCGACGACGGGCCGGATGTGGCCGGCGTCGACGAGAGCGGTGAGCTCCCGCAGTTGGTCCCCGTTCGCCTTCATGAAGAGGAACTCGTACGTCACGTGACGGCGACGTGCGCGGCGCCGGGTTCCGAAGCTCAGCGCGGCCATGACTGTCCGGAGGATCGGGTTTGCTCCCAGCTCCCTGGCGAAGGCGGCGTCGGGAGGTCCGGCGATGCTGATGACCTTCCCGCCGGGCTTGAGCACCTGCAGGGACTTCTCGAGCGTCTGTCCGCCGAGTGGGTCGAGGACGACGTCATAGTCGTGCAGGACCGTCTCGAACGCTTGCTCCTTGTAGTCGACGACGACGTGCGCGCCCAGGCTCTTCACCAGGTCGATGTTGGCCGTGCCCACGGTCGTGGCCACGTCCGCACCCAGGTGTCGGGCCAGCTGGATCGCGATGGTGCCCACGCCGCCGGAGCCCGCGTGGATGAGGACCTTCTGCCCCGGCCGCACGTGAGCCCGCTCGACCAGGGCCTGCCATGCGGTCAACGCGACCAGGGGGAGGGATGCGGCCTCCTCCATGGTGAGCGTGGCCGGTTTGAGCGCCACGTCGTCCTGGTGCACCGCGATGAGCTCGGCGAACGTGCCGATCCGGTCCTTGTCGGGGCGCGCGTACACGTCGTCGCCCACGGCGAACCGTGTCACGGCCGCACCCACCTCGACCACCGTTCCGGCCAGGTCGTTGCCCAGGATGAACGGGACCCGGTACGGCAGAATCAGCTTGAAGTCCCCGTCGCGGATCTTGAGGTCGAGCGGGTTGACGCTCGCGGCGTGGATCCGGACCAGGACGTCGTCCGCGCCCACGGGCGGCTGCGGCACCTCAGCGGCACGGACGCCGGCCGTGTCGCCGTAGCGCTCGACCATGATGGCCTTCATCGTCGTCTCCCTCGGGTGTCGCGACTCAGGCCGCATTGGGCGCCAGGGCCAGGCCCTGCTTGACGAACCGGGTGGTCTCGTCGGCGAGGATCTCGGGCAGGCCCTGCTCGATGCCGCTCAGGGCCTGGGCGGCGACATCGGCGGGGTCGGCCTTCTGATCGGCCGGGATCACACTGGCCATGTCGGTGTCCATGTAGCCGACGTGCAATGCCGAAACGGTGATGCCGTGGGGTGCCAGCTCCTCGCGGGCAGCGCCGGTCATCGCCCAGGCGGCGGCCTTGGCTGCCGCATAGGCCCCGAGGTCGGCGGGGTGCAGCCAGGACAGCACGGACAGGACGTTGAGCACGGCCCCGCCGCCATTGCCGGCGATGACCGGGGCGAAGGCCCGGGTCACGGCGAGCGGTCCGAAGAAATTGGTCGCCATCTCCAGGCGCACCACGTCCGGGTCGCCGGCAAGCAGCGGGGTGCCGGTGGAGATCCCCGCGTTGTTCACCAGCAGCGTCGCATCGGAGGCGACATGGGCCGCGGCCCGGATCGACTCCTCGTCGGTCACATCCAGGCGAAGCCGGACGGCACCGGGCAGGTCCACGCTCTCGGGGCGGCGCGCCGCCGCGTAGACCTTGGCTCCGCGCTCCAGGAGCTGGGCGGCCAGCTGCCGTCCCAGTCCCCGGTTGGCTCCGGTGACCACGGCGACCGCGTTCTCGAGTTCCATGTCTGCTCCCTGCGCTGTTGTCACTCGGCGGCCGGGCCCGGCCGCAATTAGATTACGTATGAAATCTAAACTGCTGCCTACGATAGATGACAACCGGCATCCAACGGAAGGTGACCCATGGGTCGCGTGTCACAGGCACAGGCACAGAAGAACCGTGAGCGGGTGGTGGAGACCGCCTCCCGGCTGTTCCGTGAACAGGGTGTCCACGTCAGCGTCACCGACCTGATGAAGGCCGTCGGCCTGACGCACGGCGGCTTCTACAAGCGGTTCGCCTCCAAGGAGGCACTTGTCGACGAGGCCATCGCGCACGCTTTCACCGAACTCGCCCGGTTCCACAGGGCCGGCTTCGAGCGGCATGCCGGACAGCGCGACTCGGCCCAGCAGGAGCTGATCGACGCCTACCTCTCCGTAGAACACCGCGACAACGCGGCGGAGGGCTGCCCCGTCGCCGGGCTCGCCACTGACATGGCCCGCCAGAGCGGCTCTCACGAGGCCCGCCGCGTCTACGCCGAGGGCGTGCGCGCCTTCGCCGACGCGCTCGCCACCGAGGACCAGGACGGAATCACGCGGCTGTGCACCATGCTCGGAGCCCTCGTCCTGGCCCGCGCCACCAAGGACTTCCCGATCTCGGAGGAGATCCTCACCGCCGCGCACGGAGCGTTGACGACACGCGGCTGATCCGGAAAAGGCCCGTCTGCTCGCCCGGTCCCGGCGAAAGCCACTGCTCCAGTTGCAGGGCCTTTCTCGTGAAACCCCGTGGCGGCGTGACCGCGGGCTCCTCCTGGGACCGCGTCATTCCGAGGGCTGCCGCGCTCTGTGACGCGCTGGCCCGGCCGTGGTGCTGCCTGTCGCGGCCCGGATCACTGAGCCCGCATTCCGCCGAGCGTGGCCGCTCGGCTGCCCCTCGACCGGATGCGTCTGCCCATGGCCGAACTCGGCTGGTACCCGGGCGGGCTGATGATCGGCGGTGCGATGACGTCCGACCATCACGCCCACCTTCGCCACGACATCGCCCCCGCGCTGGGGCGGCCGGTTCCGGGCACCGACGCGAACCGGATGGCCACCGTCCTGGAGTGGATGTTCGCCGTCCTGAGGAATCAGTGGCGGTCGGCGCGGCCTGACTGGTTCGTCCGTCCCCTCACGGTCGTGCTGGAAGGACCGGGCGGAGGCATCCGGTCCGTGGGCCCGGGCGGCGTCGTGACGACCGGATCGTCGGGCAGGCCGGCGGCCACGATCACCGGACGGGCCGTCGAGTCCCCGGAGTGGGCCACCCACCGGGCCGACCGGCGCGATCGGGACCTGAGGATCTCCGGGGACGCCGACTACGCCACTCGTTTCCTCGACTTCGTCAGGGTGGTGTGAGCGCCTGCTCCCGAACGTCCGGCAGCCGCTCCTGTCACTTTCGCCAGAAGAGGTGGTGCGTCACGCCGCTCGGGCTGGGCACGACCTCGAGGTGGAACCGGTCGAGCAACTCGTCGGGCGACTCCCAGAGGCGTAGCCCGGACCCGAGCTTGACCGGTGAGACCGCCACATGCATGGTGTCGACGAGGTCGGCGTCAAGGAACTGCCGGATGGTGGTGACGCCGCCGCCGAGTCGGACGTCCCTGCCCCGCGCCGCCTCCCGCGCCTGTTCGAGGACCGTGGCGGGTTCGCCGTCGACGAAGTGGAACGTGGTGTCGGAGAGCGTGAACGAAGGACGCTTGTGGTGGGTCATGACGAACACCGGGGTGCCGAACGGGGGCTTGTCGCCCCACCAGCCACGCCACTCATGGTCCTGCCAGGGCCCGCGGTGGGGCCCGAACTTGTTGCGGCCCATGATCTCGGCGCCGATGTTGTGTGCGTAGTCCCGCGTGAAGTAGTCGTCGAGGCCCCGGCTTCCCCCGGGGTCGGTGCGCATGGGCCAGCTCGCCGTGGCGCCGGCCCAGGCGAACAGCCTCCCGGGATCGACGTGGCCGAACGGACGCTCGAGGCTCTGGTCCTCGCCGGCGCCGATCCCGTCACTGGAGACGTTGAAGTTCTGGACTCTCAGTAGCTGCTGAGCCACTTGTTCCTCCTGCTGTCGCTGATGACGATGGTGAGACTCCCCGGGCCGGGAAAACTCATCGCCGCGCGGGCGCAGGCGATGACAGAGCGCCAGGCCTGCCGCGAAGCCGGGCCGCGGCCCGGCCCGTCGGGAGCTTCACAGGTTGCCCGGTCGGCGCACCCTCCGACAACGGCGCGGAAGCGGCTACGATCACCCGTCGACGAGCGACGGGGGGAGCCTGAGCCGTGCGCGAGGGACAGAGAGAGCGACGTACCGCGGACGACGGCGCGGCGCGCCGCGTCGGGCCCTACGTCCTCGAACGGCTGCTCGGCGAAGGGGGGATGGGGGAGGTCCACCTCGCCCGGCGGGCCGACTCGGGCGACGGCCCCCCGGTGGCGTTGAAGGTCGTACGCGCCCGGCTGGCCCGCGACCCCGACTTCCTGGCGTGGTTCCGGCGCGAGGTGGCGGCCGCCCGCAAGGTCGACAGCCCGTTCGTCGTGCCGCTGGTCGACGCCGACACCGAGGCCGTCCAACCCTGGCTGGCGACCGCCTTCGTACCCGGTCCGACACTCGCCGACGAGATCGAGTCCTCCGGCCCGGTGCCGGAGGACCGGCTGCGCGAGCTCGGCCGTGCGCTGGCCGGCGCGCTGACGGACATCCATGCCGCGGGCCTGGTCCACCGCGATCTGAAACCGTCCAACGTGCTGCTGCATCCGGACGAGGGGGCCCAGGTGATCGACCTGGGCATCGCACGTGCCGTGGACGGGACGCGGCTGACGGCGACCGGCCTCGTGGTCGGCTCGGCCGGCTTCATGGCGCCCGAGCAGCTCACGGATGACGGCGCGCGTCCGGCGAGCGACGTGTTCGCGCTGGGCGCGGTGCTCGCGTACGCGGCGACCGGCAGACACCCGTTCGGCAGCGGGCCCGCGCACCGGATCGGCCACCGGACGCTGACCGAGGAGGCGGACCTGCACGGGGTACCCGCCGCGCTGCTGCCGCTGCTGGTCTCCTGCCTCACCAAGGACCCGACGCAGCGGCCCACGCCGCACCGGATCAGGGATGCGCTCACCGGCCCCGCCTCGTTACCGGAGCCTGGTTCGGCCCCGACGGTGCCGCTCGGCCCGGGACGGTCGCCGTCCCCGGGGAAACCACGCCAGGGCCGGCCACCCCGTCCCGCTTCCGCGTCTTCCGCGTCGGCGTCCGCGTCCCCTCCGGCTCGTCGGACCGTCCTCGGCCGCCGGGCCGCCCTCCTCGCCGGCGCGGCCGTCCTCCTGGCGGGCGCCCTGACCGCAGGCGTCCTGGCGCTGCGCGGTGGCGACGCTCCGTCCGCCGACGGGAGCGCCGAGAAGCGGGCGACGGCCCGCCCGTCGCCCGCGGTCCCCCCGCTCGCCGAACCGGTCAGCGCTCTCGGCCCGGCCGTCCCCCGCGGCGTCTGGTCGCTGTCCTGGCAGGACACCGTCATCCTCCAGGACGCCAACAGGGCGGAGTACGACAAGGCGACGGAGCACGGCAACGACTACGCCCTCGAGGCGTGGCTCACCGACCGGGTGCTCGCCCGCGTCGGTCGCCGGTCCGTCCAGGGACTGTCCCCCGACACGGGCCGGGTCCTCTGGACGCTGAAGCCGCCTGCCCCCGGGCTGGTGCCCTGCGCCGCCTCCCGCACCGCACAGGACGGCGTCGGCGCGGTCGTCTTCGGCCAGGCCAACCAGAACGGCGAGAACCGCGGAAACGCCGACTGCGACCGTGTCGTCGCGGTGGACCTGGCTTCCGGCACCGCACTGTGGGAGCACCGTCGACCGGGTGACACGCATGCCACCGACGGCATCGACTCGGACGTCCTGGGCATCGCCGAGGACCGCGTCGTCGTCATGACCGGCGATCTGGTGACCGCGTGGCGCCTGCGCGACGGCGCCCCCGCCTGGTCGCACACGGGCAGCCGCGACAGGTGTGTGATCAACGGGATGGCCGTCGGGCAGTCCAGTGTCGTCGAGGCGCTGACCTGTCCGGCGACGGAGCAGTCCCGCCTCAACGCCCGTCCCACGACGGTCCGTTCGGTGAACGCCGCCGACGGCCGGGTCCGCTGGACGTCCACGGTCCCGGACGACGTACCCGTCGCACGCGTCGAGACGGCCGAGCCCCCGGTCATCAGTCTGCCCGGGCCGATCGGCGACACCGAGGGCCCCGTGATGATCTTCGGCAACGACGGAGAACCGGGTCCACAACTGCGCGAGGCACAACCCCAGGGCACGCTCGGTGCCTGGACGCGCAACCGTTTCCAGCTCACCCCCGCCTTCTTCGGATGGCGCGACACCGTCCTCACCCTCACCCAGTACGACGGCGAACGGCAGACCGGCACGGACGGGGTCGCGGCACTCGACTCCCGTACCGGGAAGATCCGCTGGCACCGACCGGCACCCAGCGGCTCCCGGCCGGTGATCGCGGGCGTCGACGACCGCGGCGTACTGGTGGTCCATGTGACGGAACCGGGAACGACCGCCCTGGTCCGCTACGCGCTGGACGACGGCACGCCGACGGCGGCCGGGGAACTTCCCCGACTGCCGGACCGGGCGGAGTTCGACGGCGTCCGCCTGTACGGGGACCGGCTGGCGCTGATGACCGGTGAGCACAACCTGCTGACCAAGGGAGCGATGATGTTCCGCGCACCGGGGGGCCGGTCGTGACCGAGGGGACGACACCGCTGGCGCCGGAGGACCCGCGACGGATAGGCGGTTACCGGCTCCTCGGCCGGATCGGGCAGGGCGGCATGGGACGGGTGTTCCTGGCCGAGGACGCCGAAGGCCACCGGGTCGCGGTCAAACTGGTCCACGAGGAGTTCACGGCCGACCCGGAGTTCCGCAGGCGCTTCTCCCGCGAGGTGGAGGCGGCGGGGCAGGTGCTGAGCTTCTTCACCGTGCCGCTGGTGGACTCCGGCGCCGATGCGGAGACCCCGTGGCTCGCCACCCAGTACGTCTCCGGTCCCTCGCTGAGCGCCGCCGTGCGCCGCGACGGGCCGCTGCCCGTGGAACGGCTGTGCTCGCTCGCCGCGGCGCTCGGCGAGGCGCTCATCGTCATCCATGCGGCGGGCATCGTGCACCGCGACCTCAAACCGTCCAACGTGCTGCTGGCCGACGACGGTCCCCGGGTGATCGACTTCGGCATCGCGAGGGCGGCGAACTCGGAGGAGCTGACGCGCGCGGGCCATGCGCTGGGCACCTTCGGCTACGCGCCGCCCGAGCAGATCGTCGCGGAGGAGCCGGTCGGGCCGGCCGGTGACGTCTTCTCCCTCGGAGGCGTGTTGCTGTTCGCGGCGACAGGCCGCGAACCCTTCGGCGAGGCTCCGCCGGCGGTGCTGGCGTACCGGACCGTGTACGAGGAACCCGAACTCGACGGTGTGCCCGAGGAGTTGACCGCGCTGGTTCGGCGCTGCCTGGCCAAGGACCCCGCGAGAGGCCCACTCCGCGCGAGGTGATCGCCGCCGCCCGTGCCGCCCAGTCGCGGGTACGCGGCGGACCGGTTCCGGCCCGCACGGCCGAGGAGCCCACGTCGTACCGCATCGCTCCGCCCGCGCCCGCCTCCCCGTCCCTGCCCGCCCCCGCATCCGGCCCAGGCCCCGGTCCGGGGACGGACGCCGAGCCGGGCGGAGGGCCGGAGCAGCCGCGTCGGCGCCGTCGCGGGGCGCTCATCGCCGCGACCGCCGCGGTCTCCGTTGTCGCGCTGGCCGTCGCGGGCGTGGTGTACCTGCCGGACCTGGGCGACAACAAGCGGAACGCGGGCGGCGCGACCAGAGAGCGGCCCGGCGTCAGTCCCGCCGCCGACGGCGCCGACCCGCTTCCGGACGTCACCGCGAAGGGCGACCGCCGGGCCCTGTGGACCGCGCAGCCGGGAGTCTCCGAAGTCGACTCGGAGGTCATGGGCGCCTGGCTGACCCCCAGCGCGCTGGTACGCATCGACGCCTCCGGGATCCGCGGCTTCGCCCCTCGCACCGGAACCGCCGAGTGGACCGTCGCACCGCCCGCCAAGGGCCTCGTGCCCTGCGGGGCCTCGGACGCCGCGACGGCGACCAGCGGCGGCGTGGGACTCGTCCGGTTCGGCAGGGCCTACACCTCGCCGGCCGCCTGCGACGTCGCCGCGGCCCTGGACACCGCCACCGGCAGGCTGCTGTGGCACCGCCAGGTCGGTGAGGCACCCCGGGCTGTCGCCTCGGTGTCCGGCGGCACGATGGTGGTGTCCGGCGAGGAGGGCCTCCTCGGGCTCGACCGGGTGACCGGCGAGCGGATCTGGACGTACCCCTGGACCCGGGGGAACTGCGAGGTGGACGACGTGGTCCCCGGTGTGCGCACGGTCGCCGTGTCCGACACGCGCGACGAGGAGGACATCGACGCCAAGCGCGTCGTCGAACTCGACATCGTCACCGGCAGGACCCGCGCCACCCATGACATCGAGCGGAGCGGAGCCACATCCGTGGAGCTCGTGGCGGCCGAGCCCGTCGTGGCCCAGTACGCCGACCCGTCCGGCGACGCGTATCTGCGCGTCCTCGGCTCCGACGGCGCAGAGCCGGTCGACCTGCCGGTCAAGCAGTCCTTCGGCACCTTGCGCCTCCTCGGGCCCCTCGTCGGGGAGGGCGTGCTGGTGACGGAGGCGGAGTCGGGCCCGGGCGGCACGGCTCGGGGACTGGCGGCGATCGACCTCGACACGGGAAAGGTCCGCTGGCACACCACGACGCGGGAGGAGGTCCTCGAACTGGAACCGCTGCGGATCCAGGGCGACTCGCTCTACGTCGTGGAGGGCGAGGACACGGAAGACCCGGGCGACTGGTCGTTCACGGTGCGCCGCCGCTCCCTGGCCGACGGCACCGTGACCGAGAGCGGCAAACTCCCCACCCCCTACCAGCGGAACCACCCCGACCGGCTGCTCGCCTCCAAAGGCCTCCTCGTCCAGGTCAACCAGTCCGACGAGTACGGCCTCGCGGCATTCGACACCGGGCCGGGCAGCGGTTCGTGAGCGCCGCGCCCCGGGCGGCGAAGGGGTGGGGTCGGCACTAGTTGAGTTCCAGCAGGCCCAGGCGGACCGCCTCGGACACCGCGGCCGTCCGGTTGTCCACGCCGAGCTTCCGGTAGATGCGCACCAGGTGGGTCTTGACCGTCGCCTCGCTCAGGTGCAGCGACCGGGCCATGTGGCGGTTGCTGTGGCCGTCGGCCGTCAACCGCATCACCTGGGACTCACGGTGTGTCAACTCCGGTCCCGGCGAGACGACTTGGCCGACCAGGTGGCCGACCAGTTCCGGTGCGAGGCCCACCCCGCCCTCGGCGGCGCTGCGCACGGCCCGGAAGAGGTCCTCGGGAGGACCGGCCTTGAGCACGTAGCCACGGGAGCCGGCCTCCAGCGCGCGCACGACGTCGGCGCGTCCCGAGTAACTGGTCAGCATCACCACCGGCGTCCGCGGAGCCTCGGCGGACAGCCGACGGACCGCCTCCACACCGTCGATGCCGCCGCCCCCGAAGCGCAGGTCCATCAGCACGACGTCGGGTGCCAGCCGGACGGCGAGACGGACGGCCTCTTCGCCGCTGTGCGCCTCCGCGACCACGTCGAGGTCCGCCCTGCCCTCCAGCAGCGCCCGTAGCCCGGCCCGGACGACGGCGTGGTCGTCGGCGATCAGCAGGCGCAGCGGGGAGGACGTCATCGGGTCGCCGCCAGGGCCTCGGACCCGACCGTGCGGGCACGCCGATGGTCGGGGACGGTGGCGCGGACCCGGGTACCCCCGCCAGGCAGGCTGTGGACAACCAGATCACCGCCGTCCTCACGCAGCCGCGCCCGGGCCGAGGGGAGACCGAACCCCCGGCCGTCCCGGGATGCGGACCCGGTGCCGGCGGGGTCGAAGCCCACACCGTCGTCGCACACCTCGAGCTCGACGCGGCCCGGGTGATGGCGCAGCGTCACCAGCAGGTTGGTGGCCCGGGCGTGTTCACGGACGTTAGCCAGCACGCTCTGCGCCACGCGGAACAAGGTGGTCGCGGTCTCCTCGTCCAGGTCCGGGCGGCGTCCTCCCCAGGAGCGGAACTGCACGCGGGACGCCGCTCCTTCCAGTTGTGCACGGGCGCACAGCAGCCGCAGGGAGTCCTCCAGCCCGGCCTCGGCGACGGGGACCGGGGTGAGGTCCTGGATGATCCGACGGGTCTCGGCTAGCCCCGCGTCCAGCCCGTCGGCCACCGCACGCACCCGGGCACGCGCCGTGTCGGGCCGCTCGGTCCAGTCCTGCTCGGCCGCCTGCAGCAGCATGAGACTGCCGGACAGTTCCTGGGCGAGGGTGTCGTGCAGGTCCCGGGCGATGCGCGCGCGTTCCTCCAGCACACCGCTGCGGTGCCGCTCGTCCGCCAGGACGTCACGCGTGCTGCGCAACTCCTCGACCAGCCGCTGGCGCTGCGCGACGTTCCGCTGCTGCGTCCGGTACAGAGCCACGGTGCCCCACACGGCCGCCACCGGGATGAGCACCATCTCCGCGTCGAATCCACCCGCGGTCCGGGTCAGTTGGCCGACCAGGAAGACGGTGATGGCGAGTACCGCGACGCCGGCCGCCCTCGGGCCGAGCGCGTGCAGCGCCACGCACGCCAGCGGCACGGCACACCAGATGTACGCACCGGTCAGCGGCGGCGGGTTGAGGAGGACGAGGAACCCCCACAGCAGCAGGAGGACCGTGACCCAGGCATGCCGGGCCGGCCTGCCCAGCCGGTGCCAGAGCGCCAGACCCGCCGCATAGGTCAGCGCGAGCAGTCCGCTGACGGCCACGATCTCCCGGCACAGGGGGATGTCCAGACGGACGAGGCGGACCAGCGCGGCACCCACGACGAGGAAGAACACGAGGTGCGGCAGGTGCTCCACGGACAACCGGCTGCTGCGGCCCGACGCGGCTGCGTGGGCGGTGCCGGGATCGGACACGGCAAACCCCCTGGATGATGATCCACTGGGACAGGAGGGCCGAGTCTATCCATCGCCTGTATGACCGACGTGAAGGGCGGACCGCCGGCCCACGGGGTGCGGGCGCGGGCCGGCGGCGCGGTCGGGGGCTACGCCCCCGGGTGAAGGCCGAGCCAGCCGGGGGTGGGATCGCCCTTCACCTCGCCGAAGTACAGGGCGAAGGTCTGCTTCCAGCGCTCCACCTCGGCACGGTCGGCCATGAAACGGGGGAAGCCGTCCAGGTGGGCGTCGGGGTACTCCCAGAGCGGCTTGAGACCGGCCGGGGGAGCGACGTCGGTGCGCACCGACCAGCCGTTGAAGGAGTTCCGCTGCCACTCGGTCGACAGCTGCCAGTTGAGGAACAGCTTGGCGGCCGCGGAGTTCTTGGCCTGCTTGAGGATGGCCATGCGCTGGCCCCAGCCCATGAAGGGGTGCCCGTCGGCGATCACGAACTTCACCGGAGACGACGAGGAGGGGACCGCCGAGCCCGCGGTGCCGACGCCGATCGCCTTCTGCCCGGCGAAGACGGCCTCGCCGGGGGAGTTGCTGCCCCGTGCGAACCGCACGTCCTGCGCGGCCAGCTTGGCCACCCACTCCCAGCCGTACGTCTGGGCGTACAGCTTGTAGAGGTAGAGGACCGCGTCGTCGTCGTGCGGGTACGACGACGCGATCTTCCCCTTCCACTTCGGATCGACCAGTTCGAGCGGGTTGCGGGGCGCGTCCGAGCCCACGGCCGCCGTGCCGTACAGGAAGCTGAAGGCGATCGCTCCGGTGGCCACCCACGCGCCCTGCGGGTCCTTGAACGCGTCGTACACCTTCGAGAACCCGGCGGGCTTGTAGTGCAGGAGCCTGCCCTGCTGCTTCCAGCGGACGAAGTCCTGCAGCGTCTGCAGCTGTACGACGTCGGGGACGAGGGTGCCGGTGGCGAACTGGTTGTCGACGCGGACGTCGTGGTACTTGCTGTAGTCGACGATCAGCGTCAGGTCGATGTCGGGGAAGCGCGCCTTGAAGCCCGCCTTGGTGCCGTCCTGCTGGGTCGGCGTGTCACCGCCGGCGTAGACGACGAGCTTCCCGCCCTCCGCGAGGGCCGCCCGGTACAGCTCGTCGAGCGTGCGCGTCTCCTCGGCACCGGCCGCATGCCGGGCCGCGGCGGGAGAGGCCGAGGCGGTCGGGGCGCCGAACGCGCCGGCTCCGAGAGCGGCGCCCGCGCCTACCGCGAGGACGCGTCGCCTGCTGGGAAAGATGGACATGCCGAGGAGACCTACTTTCATGGGGGGGTGTGGACAGGGCCCGGCACGATGGGCGGTGTTCATTCAAATGTCGCCGAGCCGGGCTTCGCGTCGTCCATGGGGCCAGAAAGCGCCCCAGGAGGTGGAACCTGCGTTCAACCATTCGGTTGACGCGCCTGTCGTATCCCCTCGGGCCACCGGGTCGTGGTGGCCGGCGGCGTGCCCGCGAGCGCTTGGGGCCCCCGGGCACCGGCCCCTCGGATCACAGACCGTCGCGCACCAGGGCGGCGACGATGCGGACGTGGCGGTCGGCCGCCGTGTTCGAGAACTCGTTCTCGTAGTTGAGGCCGTACGGCCAGAAGTGGCCACCGCCGGTGGACAGTTTGGCGCCCGAACCGTCGAACTGCCTCACCAGTGCCGTGGCCTGCGCGCCGGTCCAGGTGCCGCTGCCGCCGAGGCGAGACCATCCCGAGCTCGTGCCCACGCCGATGGTGTGGGCGATCTCGTGCAGAGCGGTCCGCTCGGTCATGTAACCGCGGTTGCCGAAGCGGATGGTTCCGTTGATGTTGCCGTCGGCGGTGGGCACGCCCGGGTCGTACCGGACGGTGATGGTCTTGCCCAGGTCGCTCAGGTTGTTGTAGCGGGCCACCGCGGCGTTCATGGCCCTGGTGATGAGGTCGTAGGCCGTGCGCTGGTCCTGGGTGGGGTTGGCGGCTCGTTCGAGGGTCCAGGTGATGGCGGCGGCCGCCGTCACCCGTTCCTGCGCTGCCGGTGCGGTCCGGGGGGTGGCCTGCGCGATGCCCGGGCCTGCCAGTACGGCGGCTGTCAGCGCGGCCACGACCGCCTTGTTGCGCCAGGGCACGGGCGTGCGCCGATCGGGAGTCGGGGCTCGTCGGGAACTCATCGAGGGGTCCTCCTGTGGGGGGTGGGCCGTCGCACGGGGGGGCGACGGTCGATCGGTCCGTCCGCTGAGGGTGCGGGCGGACCGACGGTGGTCGCGGGGGTCTGACCAGGCCGCGGCGGTGGTGACGGTCGTTCAGGCGCCGATCTTCCCCACGCCCGCACCGGCCCGTACGAGGGAGGGCACGTCGGCCGCGCGGTCCAGCGTGTACGAGTAGTACGTGCGCGGCTCGGTCACGGTGCCGTTGGTCTCGCAGGCACCGGACCCGGAGAAGACGTTGTCGCGCTGGACCAGCCGGCCCGGTCCCGACTCGTCGTAGCCACTGGCCGAATGGCAGGGGTGGGGGACGGTCTCGAAGTAGTTGCCCTCGACCAGCACTCCGGCGTTCATGGTCGACGCGACGCCGTAGACGGCGTTGCCCCTGTAGTAGTTGTTGTAGACGTGCACCGGTTCGCCGAACCGCACGCGCGGATGCCGCTGCCTGGAGCCGTCGAAGAAGTTGTGGTGGATGGACACCTTCAACTTGCCCGTGTCCTGACCGCTGTTGGCGTCGGAGTGGCCGAGCAGCATGCTCTTGTCGGTCTTGTTGAACCAGTTCCACGACACGGTGACGTACTGGGAGCCGCGGACGATGTCGACCGCCCCGTCGACGGGGGCGACGAACTCGTTGTGGTCGATCCAGATGTGATGCGACTCCTGGCCGACGTTGACGGCGTCGTCCTCGGCGCCGGTGAACCTGATGTTGCGCACGATGACGTTGGAGGAGCGGTGGAAGTCCAGGCCGCCGCCGTTGATGACGGCCGAGGAACCGACTCCGACGATCGTCTTGTCGGGGCGTACGCCCTGCTTGCTGGTGATGTCGATGGTGCCCTGGACCCGGATGACCAGCGGGCCCGTGGTGTCGATGTACTCCAGGAACTGCTCGGTGGTGGTGGCGGTCACGGTGGGGCCGCCGGCTCCGCCGGTGGTGCCGTTCCGGCCGAGCGCGTCGACAGCGGCGAAGCCGGTGGGTGACGCCTCCGCCAGGGGTGCCGGTGTGCTCTCGGTGGCGGCTCCGGCCGGCGCTGTCACCGTGCCGAGCAACAGGGCGAGCGTCAGAGCGGGAACGCCACGTGCGGCGCGTGACGACGACCTCATGGGGTTCCTCCCGGGCGAGGGGGCGGATCTTGGAGGGTCGTGCGGAGACAAAGGCTGGAGAAAGCGCTTTCCAAGTTTCCCGGATGCTAATGACGCGTTGTGAGCATGTCAACGAAGCCAACGCGTCCTCATGCGCCGCCCGAACCCGCCCGCCGTCTTGACGAGTTCATTACTGTGCTCAAACATGCCCTGAGCGCGATTCCTTCTGTTCGGTCCTGTTCGGCTCTGTGTTGGAAGGGAGTGCCGTGTCCCCTCGGCATCGCATCGTCCGGGCATTGACGCCCACGGTTCCCCTGGTGCTGGGCGCGAGCCTCGTCGCCGCGCCCGCGGCGAGCGCCGACCCGGCACCGCACAGCGCGGTCACCGTGCGGATCGACCCGTCCTACCAGCAGCAGGAGTTCGAGGGATGGGGCACGAGCCTCGTCTGGTTCGCCAATGCGACGGGCGGCTACCCGGACCCCATCCGAAGACGGCTCGTGGACATGCTGTTCGGCGCGGACGGCCTCCGCCTCAACATCGCCCGGTACAACATCGGCGGCGGCAACGCTCCGGATGTCCGCAAGGACTACATGAAGACCGGCGCCACCATGGACGGCTTCTGGAAGGCCCCCGAGGGAACCACCCGGCAGGACATGGACTGGTGGAACCCGAACAACCCGGACCACTGGAACTGGGACGCCGACGCCGGCCAGCGCTGGTGGGTGGACCAGATCAAGGACAAGGTCACCCGCTGGGAGGCGTTCAGCAACTCGCCGCCCTGGTTCCAGACGGTCAGCGGCTACGTCTCCGGGGGCTTCGACGCGAGCGCCGACCAGATCCGCGCGGACCGCGTCGACGACTTCGCCACCTACCTGGTGCGGGTCACCGAGCGCCTGGAGCAGGCGCACGGCATCGAGTTCGACACGATCGACCCGCTCAACGAGCCCAACACCCCGTACTGGGGCACCCAGCTCGGGGCGGACGGCCGGCCCACGGGCGGCCGCCAGGAAGGCGCGCACGCGGGCCCGGAGCTCCAGCAGAAGGTCGTCCTCGCGCTCGGCAAGGCGCTCGACGGGGCACGGACCGGCGCCCGGATCTCCGCGATGGACGAGACCAACCCCGGCATCTTCACCCAGAACTGGAACGCCTACGGCACCGCGGCGCGAGCCGCCGTCGACCAGCTCAACGTGCACACCTACGGCACGAGCATGCGCACCAGCGCCCGGGACATCGCCAAGGGCGCGGACAAGAAGCTGTGGATGAGCGAGGTCGAGGGCACCTGGGGCACCGGCACCGACTTCACCGGCATGGAACCGGGGCTCGGCATGGCCACCCGGATGGTCGACGACATGCGGGAACTGGAGCCCTCCGCCTGGGTGTTCTGGCAGCCGATCGAGGACGCCGTCCCGCAGGCCGCGGCGGGCAAGAACTGGGGCAGCATCCACGTGCCGTTCACCTGCACGGCCGAGGACACCCTGGAGACCTGCCCGATCCGGGCCAACTCCAAGTTCCACACCATCCGGAACTTCACCCACTACATCCGCCCCGGCGATCACTTCGTGAAGGTCGACGATCCGTCGAGCGTCGCCGCGGTGCAGCGGTCCGGCCGTACGGCGACCGTGGTGCACGTGAACAGCGGCACCACCGCGCGCTCGGTGACCCTCGACCTCTCGCGCTTCGGCAAGGTCGCGCCGCGGGCCTCCGTGACGCCCGTGGTGACGAGCACCGCCGGCGCCCTGGTACGGGGCACACCGGTCCGGGTGACCGACCGGTCGGCCACGCTCGTCGTCCCCGCCAAGTCGGTCACGACCTTCCTGGTCGAGGGCGTCGGCGGCGTGGCGCGGGATGCCGCTCTCGTTCAGCCCGGGCATGTCTACCGGCTCCAGGGGGCGCAGAGCGGCAAGTCGCTGGCGCCGTCGGACGACGGCAGCGGCGTCGTCATCCGGACGACCGACGCCGGCAGCGCGGAACAGCTGTGGTCCGTCCGGAAGCTGACGCGCGGCACCGACCACCGCGAGCGCTACGCCCTCACCCATGCCAGGACCGGCAAGAGGCTCGCCGTACGCGACGGTGGAGCCGTCCTGGAGGAGCCGCAGGCCGGGCGGGTCCCCGAGGCCGCGCAGTGGATCATGTCCACGACCGGCGACGGCACCTGGACGTTCGTCAACGCCGCGACCGGCCGCCTGGTCGACGTCACGGGGCAGTCGACCGCGGAAGGCGCCAAGGTGTCGACGTACACGCCGACGTCGGCGGCGAACCAGCGCTTCACCGTGATCGACGAGACCGTGGCGCGTACCGAGCCGGCCGAGGCGTTCACCGTCCCCGGTCTGCGGCCCGAGCTGCCGACGACGGTGACGCCGGTCCTCCGGGACGGCGCCCGGGGTGCGCTCCCCGTCGTGTGGAAGCTTCCGCCGGACCGGACGTGGCGCGATCCCGGGACGGTGCGGGTCAGGGGCGAGGCGACCGATCCCCTCGGGCGGAGGATCCCCGCGCTCGCGGTCGTCACCGTCGACACGATCGTCTCGACCCTTCCGGGACGCGCCAAGACCTACGTGGGCGGCACGCCGGACCTTCCGGCCACGGTCGTCGGCATCGGCCGAAACGGCGGCCGGGCCGTCCTTCCGGTGACGTGGGACCCGGCCCCCGAAGGGGCGTTCGACGCGACCGGGGTCGTGACGCTGCGCGGCGTCGCCCGGGTGGTCGGCGGCGACACGGTCGGCGCGGCGGTGCGCGTGCAGGTCACGGAACCGGTGGAGACCAACATCGCCGCGGACGACGGCGTCTCGGTCGCCGCCACGTTCACCGAGAGCGGGTACTCCGCGGAGCGCCTGCGCAACGGCGACCTGACCGAGAAGGCCTGGTCCAACTGGAAACCGGGGAACACCAAGAACCCCTCCGACACCGTCACCTTCACCCTGCCGAAGGCACGGGACCTGGACCGGATCGTCGCGCACTTCTACCGGGACGGGAACAACGCCTCGTTCCCCGAGACCCTGAAGGCGCAGGTGCGGTCGGCCGACACCGGTGAGTGGGCCGACGCCGGCGGCCCCGTCACGGTCGGGACCGAGGGGACGCCGGTGGTCGAGGTACCGCTGGCGGCGGAACCGGCGTCCGAGGTGCGCGTCGTCATGACCGCGCGCCAGGGCGGCTACATCACCATGAGCGAGATCGAGGTGTACGCCAAGGCCCCCGGGGTCTCCTCGGATGCCGCCGCCGCGTCCGTCGAGGTGTCCGGAAACCCGATCCCGTCGTTCGACCCCGAGACGACCACGTACCGGGTCGTCACCGGCGCCCCGGGCCGGAGCCGGGTCACGGCGACGGCACGCGACCCGTACGCGACGGTCGCCGTCGAGCGTCTCGACGAGCCCGGCGGAGTGTCGGCCGTCGTCTCCGTGACCGGCGAGGACGGGTCACGGACCCGGGTGTACCGGATCCACCTGGTACGACGCTGAGCCTCGGGACGACCTTGTGGGTGGCTCGCCGGGACTGGCTAGGATGCGGGCCATCGGACATCGGGAGACACCAGTGACGCGAGTGGGAGGACGGGGTGGGAACCCCGCGCCGCGCAGCGTGGACGTGGCCCGGCTGGCGGGCGTCTCGCAGAAGACGGTGTCGAGGGTCCTCAACGGGGAGCGCTACGTCTCCGACGAGGTGCGCCGGCGTGTGCTCGAAGCGGCCGAGGAACTCGGCTACCGGCTGAACAGCGCGGCCAGGGCACTGGCCTCCGGGCGGACCCGCGCCATCGGCGTGGTCACGCTGGGAACCGCACTGTACGGGCCCGCCTCGCTCATGATCGGTATCGAGCGGGCCGCCCGGGACGCGGGATACGCGCTCCGGGTGGTCAACACATTGGAAGGCGACCCGGGAGGCGTCCTCGGTGCCGTGGAATCGCTGCTGGAGCAGGGCGTGGACGGCATCGTCGTCTCCGAGCCGATCGACGAGGGAGGGATCGCCCCCGACGTCGACGTGCCGGTCCTCGTGCTCGGCGCACCGGCGGCGTTCGGCGGCCCCCGGGCGGTGGCCACCGGGGTGGACGCCGAACTCCTCGCGCGAGTGGCGACCGAGCACCTGCTGGATCTGGGACATGCGACGGTCCATCACCTCGCGGGCCCGCAGCGGTGGTTCGCCGCCCGGGACCGCCTCGCGGGCTGGCGCGGCGCTCTCGAGGCCCACGGCAGGGAGCAGCCGTCCGTGCTCGTCGGCGACTGGTCGGCCGCGTCGGGATACGCGGCCGGCCGTGAGCTCGCCTCCGACGGTGACGTGACCGCGGTGTTCGCCGCCAACGACGACATGGCCATCGGTGTGATCCGCGCGCTCACGGAAGCCGGCCTGCGCGTGCCGGACGACGTCAGCGTGGTCGGCTTCGACGACATCCCCGTCGCCGCCTATGTGACCCCTCCCCTGACCACGGTGCGTCAGCCGTTCGACGCCGTGGCGCAGGAGGGACTGCGGCTCCTGGTGCAGGCCATCGAGAAACCGGACGTGGAGCTGCCGCCGGTCCACGAACCGCCGGTCGAACTCGTCGTCCGCGCCTCGACCGCGCCCCCGCCGGCCCGAAGCACCCCGGGACGCGGGCGCCGCGCCTGACGTCCGACGCGTGAACAAAGGTCGAGGCCCGGCCCTGGGGGCCAGGCCTCGACGTGGGACGCCATGCCTACTGGACGAGCTCCCAGTCCTGGGATCCGTCGTTGACCGCGTTCTGCAGGGTGAGCGGCGCTCCGGCGGTCGCGCCGGTCAGGTACAGGCTCGTGTTCTTGACCGACTGCAGCCGGTAGAACCCGTCGGCGGTCTTGACGAGGTTCCAGCTGCCGGTGGCGCTGTTGTCGACCCACTGGCCGATCCGCTGGCCGACCGTCGCGTTGCCGGTCCAGATGGCCGCCGCGCGGCCGCCCGACTTGTTCAGCAGGGTCACCCCGCCGTTGGGCTCGGTCACGACGTGCCAGTACTGGGTGTCCGCGTTCGCCGCCGAGCCGGGGGCCTCCAGACGGACGTCGGGAACGTCGCCGTTGCCGATGTTCGCGTCGTTGGTCTTGTTCCCGGTGCCGATGACCTGGTCGGTCCTGCGGTTCACCAACTGGTAGTAGGCGCCGTCCGAGCGGCCGAGGTCGACCTCGGCGAACTTGAGCGTCGAGGTGCCCTGGTTGTTGAGTATGGAGATGCGGCCGGTGCCCTCGACGTACTGCAGGTTGCGGCTGTAGGCGCCCGGCGAGGTCGTCTGGTACTCCTTCCAGGCGCCGTCGCTGCGTCCGCTCTCGTTGACCCAGACGTTGCCGCTGCCGGCGGCGTTGTAGACCAGGCGCCCGCCGGGAAGCCTGATGAGGACCGGGCTGCCGCCCAGCGCCAGCGCCCGGGAACCCGTGTCGAGCGGCAAGCTGTTGACGCCCGTGCCGGTGGCCGAGCCGAGGAAGAACTTCAGGGGGTTGTCGGCGATCTGGTACCTGGTGTTGGCGCCGCCGCCCCAGTACTCGTAGGTGATCATCCACTTGCCGTCCGTGGTGCGGACGACGTTGGTCATGCCGGGCCGGCCACCGCCGATCTCCGTCTTCCCGCCGCCCATGTCCTGGGTCAGGCCCGCGATGTCCACGACGGGAGCGCTCCACGCCGTGCTGCGGCCGTCCCAGGTCTTGTGGACCAGGATCTGGCCCCCCGAATCAGGGGCGGTGTCGTTCGCGGGGTCCAGCGTCGGGACGCCGGTGGTCGCGTTGAAGCCGAGATAGTCGTTCTCGTCGGAGTAGTAGCAGACGAGCTGGCCCTTGTGGACCATCAGGTACGGCTCCCAGAGGGGATCCACCTGCCTGTTCGTGTTCGCGGCCGCGATGTTCTGGCCGACCGCGCCCGCGCTGCCGCCCTGCCAGCCGCCCGTCGCGACGACGTTGACGACCTTCCACGTCGCGCCGTCGTCGGTGCTGGAGTACAGGGCGATCGCGAGGTCCTTGCGGTCTCCGTCGTTGGTCGGGGTCCAGTTGGGGTCGGCCGCCTTGTGCTCCCTGTAGTAGTAGTCGTCGCCCGACACGACACTCGCGAGGAGCAGGGTGCCCTGCTTCAGGTTCCCGACGTCCTGGGGAAGCACGTAGAGGTACGGGTTGGTCCAGTTGCTCGTGTACTTCGCGTACTGGGGGTCGCCGGAGAGGTACGCGGGGGCCTTGACCTCCGACAGCGGCTGCCACGTCGTGCCGTGGTCGTCGCTCTTGTAGACCGGGAGGGTCTGCTTGTCGGCGCTTCCCGTCTCCGTCACGACCGTGGACTTCTCGAACGACGCGACCAGGCGTCCGCTCGGCAGCTGCGCCGACTTCGGGTAGATCGCGCAGTTGCCCCGCCCCTTCAGGCACGGCTCACTGCCGAGCTGGTACAGGGTCCCGCCCGTCGGGTTGTACGCCTGGGCGCCGGACGCGGGGATCGCCAGCATCGCGGATGCCGCGACGACGCTTCCCAGCGCCTTCCCCACTCTTCTTCTCTGCATGGCCACTCCTTCGTGGTTCGATCAGGACGGGTCGCTCGCTTCGGCTGCCGGTGCGTCGGCGGAGACGATGACACGTACGTCCCAGGGGCCGAGTTCCAGCGCCGAGCCCTCGGGGACGGAGGCGCCCGTGAGGGCGTCGGAGAAGTCCATCGGCGCGGGGACGCTCGCGGGCTCCCAGCTCCAGTTGTGGACGATGTGCACGCGGCGCCCGTCGGGGGAGGTGCCGGTGGTCGCGGTGACGGACGCGGGGAGGTCGCGCCACCCGCTGCACGCGGCCGGGGTCAGCCACTCGGCCAGCGCCCGGGCGAGGCCGCGGTCCGGCACCGTGCCCACGCAGGTGACGCGGCCCTCGCCGTGGCGGCGCGTGGTCACCGCCGGCCAGCGGCCGAAGTGCGGGTCGTCGTAGGCGGCGAGGACGTCGGCGTCGACGACCGTGAGGCCCTCGATCCACCGGGTCGCCGTCGCGTCGGCGGACACCTCGAACGGGCCGCCGGGCACCGCGCGGACCGGGACCTCGCGCGTGAGGTTGCTGAACTCGTCGTACCGGATGCCCGCGGCGGCGGCGAGACGTCCGGGTGCCGGCTCGTGGCGGGCCCGGGCCTCGTGGTCGGCGTACGCCGTCCGCGGTCCGAGCACGAGGTGACCGCCCGCCCGGGCGTAGGCCTCCAGCCAGTCGAGCGTGGTGTCGTCGACGACGTAGAGCGCCGGGGCGACGAGGACGGGGTGGCGCTGTACGGCCTCTTGGGGCGTCATGCCCTCCCTCCCCCCGCCTTCGGCCGGGGTGACCCCCACACCGCGCGGGTCGTGCAGTTGCCGGGCGTGGACGATGCGCACCTGGCGGCCGGCGTCGAAGGCGCCGCGGTAGAAGGGGTCAAAGAGGCGGTGGTAGGCGGCCGGGTCCGGCTCGCCGTCGGCTGTTGCGAGCGGCGGGTACTTCTGCATGAGCCACTTGCTCGGCGTCGAGTACACCATCGTGATGTCGGCGTCCGGTTCGAGACCGGCGACGAGCGGGCCGGCCTGGTCGAACTCGGCCCCGAGGCGGGCCAGTTCGGCGTACGTACGGCCGGGGCGGCCACTGTGCGGGAGGACTCCGCCCCAGTAGGTCTCCGCGCCGAAGCGCAGGGTCTGCCACTGCCAGTACTCGATCATCCGGGCGCCGCGCGCCACGTGCGCCCAGGCTGCCTGCCGCCACTGGCCGTCGTAGCCGGGACGGTTGTCCCACGCGAAACCGATGCTCTGGGCGTTGGTCTCGGTGACCAGGAACGGCTCCTGGCGGGAGGAGAACATCCAGTCCGCGGTCTGGTACATCGACCAGACGCCGGTGGTCTTCCAGACCTGCTCGTGGTCGTCGGGCGTGGGGTCGGGGAGCAGGAGACCGTCCTGCATGTCGTAGTACGGGTTGCCGGAGGCGATGTCGAGCCGGGCGGACAGCTCGTCGTCCGCCACGCCCTGGCGGGTGTAGGAGATGCAGGTGGTGACGAACTGCCCGGGCCGGGCGTACTCGCGGACGATGTCGGCCTGCCAGCCGATGAACTCCGCCACCTGGCGGGCCTGGAACTCCCGCCAGGCGACGTCGTACTGGGGTTGTTCGTTGCCGTCCGGGGTCCACAGGTCGGCCCAGGTCGACAGGCGGTGCGACCAGTAGACCAGGCCCCACTCGCGGTTGAGGGTTTCGACGTCGCCGTACTTCTCCCGCAGGTGGTCCACGAAGCGCTGGAAGACGCCGCGGTTGTGGAAGAGGTGCAGGCCCGGTTCGTTGTCCACCTGCCAGCCGATGACGGCCGGATGGTCGGCGTACCGGGCGACGACCTTGCGGATCACCCGCTCGGCGTGGAAGCGGAAGGCGGGGTGGGTGAAGTCGGCTTCCTGGCGGGCGCCCCACCCGATGCGCTCACCGGTGCGCCGCTCGCCGGTGATCTCCGGGTACTGACGGGCCAGCCACGGCGGTACGGCGTACGTGGGTGTGCCGATGACGACGGAGATGCCGCGTTCGTGGGCGCCGTCGAGGACGGGCTGCAGCCAGTCGAGGTCGAACGTCCCGTTCTCCGGTTCCCAGGTCGACCAGACCGACTCGCCCACCCGGATCACGCTGAAGTTCGCCTCGGCCATCAGGTCGAGGTCGGTCTTCAGCTGTTCGTCGGGCCGCAGTTCGGGGTCGTAGGCGGGCGTGTACTCGTGGTAGTACGCGGCACCGAACAGGACGCGGGCGGGCAGATCCGCCATGGGGGGAACCTCCTGGAGTGGGTGAGGGCGACGAGGGGTGCGCGCACGCGTCACTGCTTGACGCTCCCGGTGGCCAGCCCGCTCTGCCAGTAGCGCTGGAGCAGGAGGAAGGCCGCGACGAGCGGGACGATCGAGATCAGCGACCCGGTCACGACGAGCGCGAGCATGTCGCTGCTGGCGCCCGCCCCGCCGTTCTGGGCCTGGGCGGCCCAGGAGGACAGCCCCACCGTGATCGGGTACAGCTTGGGGTCGTTGAGCATGATCAGCGGCAGGAAGTAGTTGTTCCACGTCGCCACGAGGGTGAACAGCAGGACGGTCACCAGGCCGGGCGCCAGCAGCCTCAGGGCGATCCGGAAGAAGATCCGCGCCTCGCCGGCCCCGTCGATGCGCGCGGCCTCGACGAGACTGTCCGGGACCGCGTCCTCGGCGTAGATGCGCATGAGGTAGAGGCCGAAGGGGTTGACCAGCGAGGGCAGGATGACCGCCCACGGGGTGTTCACCATGCCGACCTTGGCGAACAGCAGGTACGTCGGGATGGCCAGGGCGGTGGCGGGGACCATGATGGCGCCGAGGACCAGATTGAAGGCGGCGCGGTCGCCGCGGAAGCGGAACTTGGCGAAGCCGTATCCGGCGGCGGCCGCCAGCAGCGCGGCGCCGAAGGCGCTGACTCCCGCGTACACGGCCGTGTTGAGCAGCCAGTGCACGAAGACGCCGTCGTCCTGGGTGAAGGTCGCCCGGATGTTCGTCAGCAGCTGCGGGGCGTCGGAGAACCACAGACCGAAGGTGCTGAAGAGGTCCTGGGTGCTCTTGCTGGAGGCCACCAGCAGCCAGAACAGCGGCAGGAGGAAGTAGGCGAGCGCGGCCAGCATGGCGATCGTCAGCGGCGTGCTGCGGCGAGCCCCGCGCTGTCGCTTCCCCGACGGCGCGGTGGGGACCGGCTCCGACGAGAGGGCGACCCCGGCGGGAGGCGCCGACGGGGGTGCCCCCTTGGCGGGCGAACCCGAGAGCTTGGGAGAGGTCACGGCTTCCTCCTGCGGTTCGCGGTGAGCAGGACGGCGTAGGAGGCGATCACGATGACCAGGCCCAGGAGGAACGAGACCGTGGCCGCGTAGTTGACCTGGTTGCCGGTGAAGGCGAGTGAGTAGGCATAGAGGTTGGCGGTGTAGGAGCTGCTGATGACGTCGGGGGCGATCTTCATCAGCAGGCTCGGTTCGTTGAACAGCTGGAAGCTGCCGATCACGGAGAAGAGCAGGGTCAGCAGGAGCGCCGGCCTGAGCGCGGGCAGCTTGATCGACCAGGCGATGCGCCAGGCGCCCGCCCCGTCCATCGCGGCCGCCTCGTACAGGTCGTGCGGGATCGTCCGCAGGGCCGCGTACAGGATGATCATGTTGTAGCCGACGAACTCCCAGGTCACGATGTTCGCCAGGCTGCCGAGCATCCAGCCGTCGCTGAGGAAGTGCGGGGCCGGCAGGTCCAGCTTCCGGCTCAGCTGGGCGAAGGGACCGAAGTCCGGCCCGTACAGATAGCCCCACATGAGCGCGGCGACCACGCTCGGAACGGCGTACGGCACGAAGATGCCGAGCCGGATCACCCGTGCCAGGCGCAGCAGGCCGCTGTCCAGGGCGAGGGCGAAGACCAGGGCCAGCAGCAGCATCAGCGGGACCTGGATCACGAAGAACAGGGCCACGCGTCCGACGCCGTGCAGGAGGAGGGGGTCCTTGAGGGCGGTGATGTAGTTGTCCAGGCCGACGAAGGTCGTACCGCCGATGAGCCGCTCCTGGAAGAGGCTGAGGTAGGCGGCGTAGCCGAGCGGAGCGAGGAAGAGCAGGGCGAAGAGCACCAGGAACGGTGCGACGAACAGGGGGCCCGCCGCGCGCCGGCGTGCGGGCCCGGCGCGTCGCGCCCGTCCGGCGGGGGCGGTGGTCGATGGGGGCGGCCCCTGGTCGAGGGCAGTCGAGAACTTGGGGGAGGTCACCTCACGCCCCCTTGACGGTGAAGCCCTGGCCCTTGGCGTAGGTGGTGATCCGCTTCTGCCAGTCGCCGAGCGCCGCGACGGTGTCCGACTTCGCGGCGAGGGACTTGCCGACGGTCTCGGTCCAGTCCGTGGCCACCTGGTCCAGGAACGGCGGCCACTGGAAGGAGGTGGAGACCGTGCCGCTGATGTCGGCGAAGACCTGGTTGACCTTCTGGCCGCCGTAGAACGCCGGCGCGTCGCCGGTGAAAGCCGGGTCCGTGAGCAGGGCCTTGGTCGCCGGGAAGAAGAACTGCTTGGTGGCGAACATCTTCGCGCTGGCCGGGTCGCTGTTGAGGAACTGGGCGAACAGGGCTGCCGCGATCGCGTTCTTGGTGGACTTGATGACGGCGGTCGTGGAGCCGCCCCAGTTGCCGGAGCGGGGCTGGGACGCGTCCCATTGCGGCAGGGGCGCCGCCCGCCAGTTGCCCGCGGTGCTCTTGGCGGACCCGGAGAGGAAGGCCGGGCCCCAGGCAGCCGTGAGCCAGGTGGCGTACTTGCCCTTGTTGAACCCGGCGTACCACCCGTCGGTGAAGTCCGGGTCGGTGCTGATGACGCCTTCCTTGGCGAGCCCGCCCCAGAAGGAGGCGAGCTTCTGGGAGACCGAGTCGTCGACGTCGATGGAGAGGTCGCTCTTGCCGGAGGTGACGTACGGTTCGGCGCCCGCCTGCCACAGGAGACCGTGCCAGGCGGCGGGTTCGTTCGCCGCGAGGTTGGTCAGGTAGACGTTCGGGTCGGCCTTGTGCAGCTTGCGCGCCGCGGCCGCGAACTCGTCCCACGTCCCGGGCACCTGGATGCCGTGCTTGTCGAAGATGTCCTTGCGGTACAGCATGCCCAGCGGGCCGGTGTCCTGCGGGATCGCCCAGACCTGGCCGTCGGGTCCGCTGACCTGCGTCCACGTCCAGTCGACGAACTTGTCCCGCAGCGCCGACGCGCCGTAGGGGGCGAGGTCCAGCAGGCTGTCGGTGATCGTGAAGGTCGGCACCGCCTGGTACTCGATCTGCGCCAGGTCCGGGGCGCCGCTGCCGGCCTTGAGCGCGGTGCGCAGCTTGGTGTAGTGGGCGACGCCCTGACCGGCGTTGACGACCTTGACCTTGATGGCCGGGTACTTCTGCTCGAAGAGCGCGATCTCCTGCTGGATGTCCGGCACCCAGGTCCAGAACGTCAGCTCGGTCGGCGTCTTCATCGCCTTGTCGATGTCGGCCTGGCTGACCGGCTTGGCGGCGGCGGACGAGCCGCCGGAGTCGCCGCCACCGCAGGCGGACAACGCGGCGCCGAGGGACACGGCTCCGGTCGCGGCGAGGAAGCCACGGCGGCTCAGAGGGGCTCGGGAGGAGTTGGTGAGGTATCCGGACATGGTGAACTCCGCAGAAGGGCGTAGGGGATCCGCGACCGGGCGACGGTCGCTGGGTGAAATGCCAGGAGTCGTGCGGGACTTGCGGGCCGGGCAGGGCCGACGGGGAGCGGGCGGGCGTCGTCGCGGCTTGGAGCCGAGCACGTCACGCTCGCTGACTGATGGGGCTCGCGCCTGTGCGGCGTGAGCAGGGGTGGGAGGCGCCTGGGTGGTGATCGGCTCCGGGGGGAGGCGTCCGGGCCGCGGCGCCGGTGGGCACGGGGTGGGAAGCCGCGGGTGGGCCGCTCGTGTGCTCAGGTGCGGGCGTCGGAACGGTGGATACGGGGTGACGAGGTGGTGGGGTGGGCGGACCTCCCATCGTGATCGGGAACGGGGGCGCGCGGGTCAGGCCGGGGTGCGCCGGTGATCCGGGGTCGTCCGGTGCGGCGGGGGTGCGGTCGAGGCGCGGACGACGAGCTCGATCGGTGGGTCGTCCACCGGGAGCGGGTCCGCATCCGGGTTCTCGATGGTGTGCACGAGATGTTTGATGCCGTCCTGCGCCGTGGCGTCGAACGGCTGTCGCACCGTCGTCAGAGGAGGAGACACGTAGGCGGCGACCGGGATGTCGTCGAGGCCGACGACACTGACGTCCTGCGGCACGCGTCGGCCCGCTTCCGTCAGCGCGCGGATCAGACCGATCGCCATGTCGTCGTTGGCGGCGAAGACGGCGGTCACGCTGTCGTCGGCGGCCAGTCGGCGGCCGGCCGCGTAGCCGGAGGCGGCCGACCAGTCGCCGGTGATGACGGGTGGTTCGCGTCTGCCGTGCGCGGCCAGCGTCGCGCGCCAACCCCCGAGACGGTCCCTGGCGGCGTACCACCGCGGGGGACCGGCGAGGTGGTGGACGGTCGTGTGGCCGAGTTCGAGCAGATGCTCCGTGACCGCCCGTGCCAGTTGGTCGGAGACGATCCCCGCGGTCACCACCCGGGAGGCGGCGAACGGCGGTGGCGCGCCGAGGACCAGGACCGGCACGTCGACGCGGAGGGAGAGGTCCGCGTCGCCCTCCTCGTCGATCGGCTCGGAGATGACGATGCCGTCCACGCCCTGGTCGAGGAGCGAGTCGACGGCACCGGCGATGCCCGCGGCGTCACCCTCCACGGTGTTGACCACGCGGAGCGCGTAACCGGTGTCCCGGACGGCACGCTCGACGCCCATCAGCAGGGAGGCGGGGCCGTACAGAGCCGTTCCGAGCGTGACGACCCCGATGGACCGGGTCCGTCCGGAGGCCAGCGCCCGCGCCGCGTGGTTCAGCCGGTAACCGAGCTCTCCCGCGGCGTCGAGGACACGCCGGCGCACCTCGTCGGAGACGTACTGCTCACCGTTCATGACCCGTGACACGGTCTTCTGCGAGACGCCCGCAAGCCGCGCCACATCGATGCTGCGCGGTGCGGCGCCGGCGCTGCGGCCTGCCAGTCGTGCCATGGGTGTCTCCTGATCGTCCTGCAGTCCGAAGCAGCTGCCGATCCTCTGTGACTGCGCTGTCATGACTGCGCAGACATATCTACGCACTCGAAAGGGACGCGTCAAGGGTTTGCGCAACATCTCGGAAATCACGGCGGGCGCCTCGGGGTGACGCGGGCCGGGCGGGCGCGCCGTGGGTCTTCCGGCAGGCCGTCGGAGACTGGGGGTGCGGCGGAAGTCACTGGGCGGGGTGCCGGTGTGGCGTGCGCGGCGTGTGGGGGCGTGGGAGCGCTCCGGCTCGGCCCGGAAGCGGGCGTGGATCTCGTGCCGGCGAGCAGGCTGCCCAGCAGGGCGATGCCGATCGTGGCGCCGACCTGGCGCAGCGTCATCAGCAGCCCCGAGCCGGTGCCCGGCCCGGTCGCGGGGCAGGGTGCCGAGGGCGCCGTCCATCGCGGGCACGACGGAGAAGCACGGTCCGGGACAAGGCGCGAACTCGGCGCGCAGTCGGCTCATGAGCGCGGACAGGGGGCGTGGTCGCGACCGGCGCCGAGCTGCCGGCAGACAGGTCCGTACCACTCGTGGACGAGGCGTGCGGTGCTCGCGAGGTGGGCGGGGAAAGCGGAGGTGAAGCACCTGCGTGCCGTTCAGCCGCGGGGAGGCGGGCTCCCGGGTGGTGGCCGCGGCCCGCGGCCCGCGGCCACGAAGTCACCGCCGTCGCCCGCGACACGGCATGCCTCGGTCAACTCCCCGGCCGTGTGCGGGCCGTGGCCGGTGACGTCACCGCCCCCGGGACGGTCGCCGCCCTGGCCCGGGCCGCCGACGCCCTCGTGCCGACCGTCGGCGGCCCCGAAGCCCGCCGAGATCGCGTTCCCCATGCGCCTCCACCGGCGTCGCCGTCGGCTACTGAGGCCACCGTCACGCGTCGGGGGCCGCGTGGACGCGCTGCCCTTCGACGAAGGTCTGCAGGACGCGGGTGGCGGCCGTCGCCTCGGGCGGGCCCGCGAACGGGTCGCGGTCGAGGACGACGAGATCGGCGGACTTGCCCACGGCGATGCTGCCGGTGATGTCGTCGAGGTGGTTCACATAGGCGCTGCCCGCCGTGTACGCGGCGATGGCGGCCCCCAGGTCGAGGCGCTGCTCGGGGAGGAAGGCCGGGGTCCCCTCGGGCGCGTCGGGGGTGACGCGGTTGACGGCGACATGGATGGCCTGGAGCGGATCGGGGCTGCTGACCGGCCAGTCGCTGCCCGCGGCGAGGGCCGCGCCGGCGCGCAGCAGGTCGCCGAAGGGGTACTGCCGTGTGCCGCGTTCGGCGCCGAGGAAGGGCAGGGTGAGTTCGTCCATCTGCGGTTCGTGGGCGGCCCACAGCATCTGCAGATTGGCGCTCGCGCCGAGAGCGCGAAACCGCGGTATGTCGTGGGGGTGGACGACCTGGAGATGCGCGAGATGGTGCCGTGTGTCGCGCCGTCCGTTGGTGGTGCGGGCGGCCTCCACGGCGTCGAGGGCCTCGCGCACCGCGCGGTCGCCGAGCGCGTGGAAGTGCACCTGGAAGCCGAGCGCGTCGAGTTCGGTGACGTACTTCCTGAGCTCGCCCGGCTCGACGAAGCTGATGCCGCTGTTGTCCGAGGCGCAGCCGCAGCCGGTCAGGTACGGGTCGAGCAGGGCGGCGGTGTGGTTCTCGGTGATGCCGTCCTGCATGATCTTCACGGTGGTGGCGCGGAACCGCCCTCCGCTCAACTCCTCACGCCGGGCGGCGAGTTCGGCGATCTGCTCGGCACCGCGTTCGCGGTCCCACCACAGCGCGCCGACCACGCGGGCGGTGAGCAGGCCCCCGTCGAGGGCCGCCCGGTAGGCGGGCGCCGGGTCGGTCATGTTGGTGTACGTGCCGATGATGGCGTCCTGCCAGGCGGTGACGCCGTGGGAGTGCAGCACGGCCTGGGCGCGCAGCAGGGCGGCGAGCTGCTCCTCGGGCGTGGGGTCCGGGACCAGCCTGCCGACGAGGTGGACCGCGCCCTCCTGGAGCATCCCCGTGGGGTTTCCCTCGGCGTCGCGCTCGATCCGGCCGTCGACGGGGTCGGGTGTGCGGGAGTCGATGCCGGCGCGCTCCAGGGCCCGGCTGTTGACCCAGGCACCGTGGTGGTCGCGGTTCGGCAGGAAGACGGGGCGGTCCGGGACGACCGCGTCGAGGGCGGCGGCGGTGGGGGAGCCGCCGGGGAACGCCTCCAGGGACCAGCCGCCGCCGGTGATCCACTCGACGTCCGGGTGCTGGTCGGCGTACGTCTTGATCCTGCGCAGATACTCGGCCGGGTCGACGGTGTCGGCGAGGTGGCACAGGCCGAGTTCGAGGCCCGCGCCCTGCGGATGGACGTGGGCGTCCTGGAATCCGGGCAGCAGCAGCTTCCCGGTGAGGTCGACGACCTCGGTGCGCGGTCCGATCAGCTCGTGCACCTCGTCGTGGCCGACGGCGGCGATCCGCCCGTCGCGCACGGCCACGGCGGTGGCGTGGCTGCGGGCGGGATCGACGGTGTGCACGGGGCCGCCCGTGAGGACGAGATCGGCCGGTCCCGTGACCCGGGGATGTGACATGGGGTGAACTCCGTGGAGGGTCGGAAGGGCTTGTCCGCGGTCAGACCGCCGTGCGGTCCATCGGGAGGGTGAGGGCCTCGGCGTCGGTGCCGCGGCCCGTCGTGAAGTACGGCGAGTGCCGGGCGTACTTGGCGACGGCGGCCATGCCGAGCCCGACGACCACGATCGCGGCGGGCAGCGAGAACATGAACCAGCCGTTGTCCGGGCTCAGTGCGAAGTGATCGCTCATGGTCAGGTACGAGTAACCGAGGTAGCCGCCGAGGCCCAGCAGGATCAGGCCGGACACGGCGGGCACTCCGACGGCGAGCAGTGCCTCGCGCGCTCCCCCGTGCAGCGCGGAGCGGAAGCGCACGGCGCAGGCGAGCGCGGTGAGGCCGTAGTAGAGGGCGACGATCAGGCCGATGGCGTTGACGGCGGCCAGCAGCATGTCGCTCAGCTTGGGAATCGCGACGGCGAGCAGGGCGATCGCGGCGGCGACGGACATCACGACGACCGTGCCGGCGGCAGGCGTGCCGTACCGCGAGTGGACGCGGGTCCACAGGGGGCCCATGGTGCGGTCGCGGCCCATGGCGAACAGTCCGCGCGCCGTGGGGATCAGGGTGGCCTGCACGGAGGCGACCGCGGAGAACATCAGCGCGACCAGGGGCAGGGTCGCCCAGGGCTCGGCGGCCAGTTTCTCCCCGAGGTAGGGCAGGGCCTGGGGTCCGTTGCGGACGATTTCGGTCAGGCTCATCTCCCGCTGGAAGGCGACCGAGGCGAAGAGGAACAGACCGAGCATGGCGAAGAGGGCGATGAGGCCTCCCCGGGCCGCGTCGCCCGGGCTCTTCGTCTCCTCGTTGACGCTGAAGGCCGCGTCCCAGCCCCAGAAGAAGAAGACCGCGAGCACCATGCCCTGGGCGAAGGTCTTGCCACTGGAGATCTCGAAGGGGTTGAACCAGGAGAGGGAGAAGGCGTGGTCGCCGGTGACCAGGGCCCACCCGCAGAAGGCCAGCAGCACCGCGTACTCGAAGACCAGCAGCGCGAACTGGAACCGGGTGGCCGCCCGCATTCCGGTGACGGCGAGGACGGTGAGGGCGACGAGGATCACCAGTCCGACCGCCGTGGTGACGCCGGTGGACGTCGGATCGAGGGCGATGCCCGCGAGACTGTGCAGGCCGGCCTTGTTGGCGAAGATCAGGACGACCGAGCCCATGATCGCGCTGGTGTAGGCGCAGAAGATGATCGAGCCGACCAGGGTGACCCAGCCGGTCAGGAAGCCGGGCCAGGGGCCGAGGGACTTGCCGACCCACACGTAGCCGTTGCCGCAGTTGGGTTCCGAGCGGTTGAGTCGGGCGTAGGCGGTGGCGATGCCGAGGACCGGCAGGAACGCCAGCAGCAGGAGCGCCGGGGCCTGAAGTCCCACGATGGACGCGATCGTGCCCATGCCGATCGCGATGCTGGTGGTGGCCGCGGTGCTGGACGCCGCGATGGCGACGCCGTCGACGACACCGAGGGAACGGCGCAGGGCGGGGCCGGATCCGGTGGACGGGCTCGGCGGGGAGGACAGGGGAGGTGCGGACGACATGGAGGGCTCCTCGAGGGACGGGAGACGGGGAAGAGCCGCGCGGTGAGGCGATGGAACAGCCGGTGTCCACATTGGGTCAACCCTGTTGACGTAAGGCGACGGGCGCCGTTCACTGAACGGTACGCAGTGCCCGCTCGGCGGAGAACGAGAGGCCCGAGAGGAACCCAGCCATGTCCACCCGTGTCCCGGAGGAACGCAGACGCCGCCGGCCCACCCGCACCGGGGTCCTGCTGTCCGAGGACCTGATCGTGGAGACCGCCCTGCGGCTGATCGGCGAGCACGGCCCCGACGCGCTCAGCGTGCGCCGGCTCGGCGCGGCACTGGGCTGCGACCCGACCGCCCTCTACCGCTACTTCCACGGCACCGACGACCTGGTGCTCGCCATCGCCGACCGGATCATCGGCGACGCGATGGCGGGGTTCGTCCCCGGCGACGACTGGGTGGCCTCGCTGCGCGAGATGGCCCTGCGCGTCCGCGCCGGATACGTCGCCCATCCCCGGGCGGCCGCCCTGGCCTCGCACCGGGTGACCCGGCGCAAGCACGAGATCCAGGCGGTGGAGACGGGGATCGGCCTGCTGCTGTCCGCGGGTTTCGAACCGGCCGCCGCCGCACGGCTCTACCTCGCCTTCATCGACACCGTGCTCAGCCACGCCGCCACGGACGCGGCCTTCCAGGCGCTCCCGCGGCAGCAGCGGGAGGCCGACCACCGGGCGTGGAGGGACGTCTACCAGGGCCTGGACCCGGCGGAGTACCCGGCCCTCACGGCGGCACGCCCCGCGCTGCCCGGGATGGCAGACAGCTCCTTCGAGGAGGCGGTGGACCTGCTGCTGGAGGCGCTGGCGGCCCGCGCCCCGGCGACCGACGCGGCCGATCGGTCAGCCCCTGACATCCGGGCCGGCGAGGCACCGGTCGCCGACCCGGGCACCTCAGAAGTCCGGGCGGGCAGGCCCTAAGGGGTCGTCGGTTCCTCGGCGGACGTGACCACGGCTGCCAGGTCTGCGCCCGCTCGCAGCAGCGCCACGGTCCTCGTGGCGATCCGGTCAAGACGCTGTTGCAGGATGCGCTGGGTCTCGCCCGGGTCCTCGGGCCGGTGCAGGGCGCCCAGGAGGTCGCGCACCGCGGGGATGCCGTAACCGGCGTGGCGCAGGGCCGCGACGATCCGGGCCGCTCTGATCGCCGGAGGGTCGTAGCGACGTGCTCGCAGTGACGTCACCCGCTCGGGGCGGACGAGCCCTTCCTCCTCCCAGAACCGCAGGGTCGAGGGCCGGACCCCGAGTGCTCCGGCGAGCTCGGTGATCGTCATCGCGTCGTCCTCCCGCTCGAACGCGTGCGTGTCCTGCTCGGACTCGCCGGTGTTCGCTTCGGCCCGGATCGCGCGCAACGCTTGCTGGGCCCGCAGAGTCTCGTCTCGTTCCCGCGCGAGCCGCACATGCACCGCGTTGATCGCCGAGGCCGCCGCCGCGAGCGGCGCTGTTCGCAGCTCCGCGAGCATCTGCCGGGCCGCGACGGGCCCGACGGCGCCCGCGAGTCCTCGATAGGCGCGCAGAGCGTGCACGTGAACGGGCGCGTAGGAGCGGTAACCGTTGCTCGATCGAGCGGCCGGCGGAATGACTCCCAGCCGCTCCAGGTCGCGCACCTGTTGCACCGAGTACCCGGACTCTCCGGCGACATCGGCCGTCCGGAGCGGCACTCGTCGCGAACCGCTCATCGTCCCGCCCACCGGCCAACCCCACAGAAGCACTTGAAGGTGATGCTTGAACCATGAGTATGGAACAGATCATCGCGGCCGTACGAGGCTTCGACGGAGCGCTCGTGCTGGTACCGGAACCGGGAGGCGACTTCCCCGAGCTCGCGTGGGGGGACGCGTTCTTCTACTACGCCCCCGACGGCCGGCTGCCCGAGAACACGCAGCCCTACGGCACGATCGTCACCAAGGACTACCCCGACGACACCGCTTCCGACCTGGACCCTCCCGGCCGCTGGCGGGTGAACATCCACGTCGACCGTGCGACGTTCCAGGAGCTCACCGGGGAGGAGCCACGCACCCTCGGCCGCCCGCGCGACCACGCGGCCGCCGACAGCGTGATGCCGCACCCGCTGTACGGCGCGCTCGGCTGGATCTCCGTCGTCAATCCCGCCGAGAGGACTACGGACACGGTCGTCCGGCTTCTGCGCGGCGCCCACGACGCCGCTCGTGCCCGGTTCGCGCGGCGACAGGAGCCGGGACAGCCGCTGGAGAGTCCCCGGGCCGGCAGGGGAGAGGTCAGCGGATGATCGGGGGCGCGGGAGGGGGAGCGCCGCGCAGGGCGTGCACGGCTGACCGCGCCGCTCGCTCCACGGTGGAGACGCCCTGGGACATGCTCGGGCTGCCGTGAGAGAGGACGACGAGGTAGAACGTGCTCCCGTGGGCCTTGACTCGGCCCATGCTGTTGATCGCCCAGCGTTGGGAGGAGGAGCGCTGGAGCCAGCCGTTCTTGAGTTGCCAACGGCTGCCCGCCGCGGATATCCCCCAGGCCTGGTCGGCGTCGATCCGGCCCATGAGCGTCTGGATCAGGTGGCGTGAGGCCGCACTGAGCGGGGAGCTGTCGGCGAACACGGCCGTCAGCAAGGCCAGTTGGTCCCCCGCGGTGGTGCTGGTGAGGCCCCAGTGGGGGCCTGGGCCCGCTTGGGTGGAGGTCAGCCCGAGGGTCCTGTTGGCGTCGGTGAGTCCTGGTCCGCCGCCGATACGCTCCCACAGGGCCGTCGCGGAGTCGTTGTCGCTGCTCTCGATCATGGAAGCGGCGGTCGATGTCTCCCACGGGGTGAGTGAGCGTCTCTCGCGCTGGGCACGCAGCAGCAGGGCCGCCAGGATGTTCACCTTCGCCAGGCTCGCGGTGATGTGCGGTTGTGAGCCGTACACCGCCCGTCGGCCGCTCCCGGGCTCCAGAACGGCGATCGACACCTGGGCGCCGCTCCGGGCCCGGATCCGATCCAGGCAACGAGCGAGCACACTGTTCACATCCGTCGGGGCCGGTGCCCGGGTGCCCGGGCTGCCCGGCGGCGCTTGGGCCGGCTTGCCGTTCCCCGACGTCGAACGCGCCTGCTTCCGTACCGGGGGACGCGCGACCTCGTCACCGGTTCCGTGGTGACCCGCTGCGAAGCAGCCCGTGAGCAGCAGGCCCACCGCCGCGCATGCCAGCGCCGACCGTATTCGCCTCCGGAGCACGCAGGCCTTGTCGTGTCCGCTCGGGCCGGGCGGGACGGACTCGTCGCCCATCCCGTGGGGCGGACAGGCGGCATGGGCCGGATTCATCGGGAACCTCGATCGCACCAGCGGGCGGCAGTCGGAACGCAGAAGCATGCCCCCAGTCTTTTCCGCGGTGCGGCGCGCCGCACCCCGTGGCGGTCTCCCCCGAAAGGCGCAACGGGCCCACCTCGGACGCCATCTGACGACCCCTTGGAAACGAAGCGAAGGCCCGTCTCTCGCGTCCCCGCGCAGATGCCCCGCACCGCCGAGCCGTGCGACGCCGCCCCCTGGTCCCGGGCGCCGTGGCCGGTCCACGCCACTCTTGCCGGTGAGCGCCTCGCGGCGTTTGGGGGAGTCGGGCACGAGCCCTGCAAACGGACGGGCCCGTGCTCCCCACGGAGTACGCGGTGCTCCTCCTGGAGGAGGACAGGAGCGCGCCGGTTCGTGCGTCGGCACCAAGCGGGAGTGCCAGCACGAGCACGATGCCTCGGCGCACCCTCTCCCGCCAGGCTGGTGATCCACCCCGACCCAGACCTGGAGATCCGTTTCTCGTGGCTACCTTGCTCTACCGGATCGGCCGGACGGCCTTTCGACGGCGTTGGCTCGTGGCGTTGTTGTGGGCAGTGATCCTCGGCGCGGTCGGTCTCGGCGCCGCCAAGGCTCCCGCCGCCTCCGACGACGGCACCTCCTTCATGCCGGGCATCGAGGCGCAGCAGGCCTTCGACCTGATCGGAGAACGTTTCCCCGGCTCGGACGCCAACGGCGCCAACGCGCGGATCGTGTTCGTCGCACCCGACGGCGAGAAGGTGACCGCGCCCGCCAACCGCGCCGCCATCGACACGCTCGTGGCCGAGGCCGCCGACGAACCGCGGGTCGCCGGTGCCGCGAACCCGTTCACGGCGGGCGCGGTCAGCAAGGACGGCTCCACCGCCTACGTCACGGTGAACTACCGGGTCAAGGCCGACGATCTCACCGACACCGACAAAGCCGCTCTGGAGAAGGCCATCGACGAGGCCCGCGCCTCCGGCCTCACGGTCGAGGTCGGCGGCACCGCACTCGCCACGCAACCCGCGGCGGGCGGCTCGTCCGAGGTCATCGGCATCGCCCTCGCCGCCGTCGTCCTGCTGATCACCTTCGGATCCCTCGCGGCAGCCGGCCTTCCCCTGCTCACCGCCGTCATCGGCGTCGCGATCAGCATGGCCTCCATCATCGCCCTCGGCAGCGCCTTCGGCCTGTCCCTGACCACCGGGACGCTCGCCACGATGCTGGGACTCGCGGTGGGCATCGACTACGCCCTGTTCGTGGTCTCCCGCTACCGGGAGGAGCGCGCCGACGGCCATGCTCCGCACGAGGCGGCCGGTGTCGCCGTCGGCACGGCCGGCTCCGCCGTGGTCTTCGCCGGCCTCACCGTCGTCATCGCACTGGCCGGCCTGTCCGTGATCGGCGTTCCGATGCTGACCAAGATGGGCCTGTGCGCCGCGGGCGCCGTGGTCGTCGCCGTCCTGATCGCCCTCACCCTGGTCCCCGCGCTGCTCGGCATGTGGCCGAACGCCGTGCTCTCCCGAGCCACGCGCAAGCGCGGCCGCGCCGTCACCGTCACGGACACGACCGCCGCGGCGGCCGCAGAGGGTCCGGCGACCGGCGACGCGGACAACGGCGGGTCCCGGTGGGCGCGGTTCGTGCTGCGCCGCCCGGTCGCCGTACTGGCGGCGTGTGTCGCAGGGCTGGGCGTCCTGGCCCTGCCCGCCGCGCAGCTGGAGATGGGCATGCCGGGCGCCGAGTCCAAGCCTGTCTCGTCGACGGAGCGACGCGCCTACGACGCCCTCGCGGACGGCTTCGGCGCGGGCTTCAACGGGCCGCTGACGATCGTGGCGGACGTCAGGGGCGCGGACGATCCGAAGGCGGCCGCGCGGGAGATCGCCCAGGAGATCGGCGCGACCCGCGGGGTCGTGTCCGTCTCCCCGGCGCAGTTCAACAAGGCCGGCGACACCGCGTTGTTCTCGGCGGTTCCGGCCACCGGCCCGAACGACGAGGACACCAAGGACGTCGTCAGGACCATCCGCTCGGAACGCCCGGGCATCGAGCGGGAGACCGGAGCGACGTTCGAGGTCACCGGCAGCACCGCGATGAACATCGACATCGCGCAGGCCCTCCAGGACGCGCTCGTGCCCTACCTGGCCGTCATTCTCGGCCTGGCCCTGATCCTGTTGCTGGTGGTCTTCCGTTCCGTGCTCGTGCCCGTCAAGGCGGCCTTCGGCTTCCTGCTGTCGGTGCTGGCCGCCCTCGGCGCGGTCGTGGCGGTCTTCCAGTGGGGCTGGGGCGCGGGACTGCTGGGCGTGGAGCAGGCCGGTCCGATCATGAGTCTGATGCCGATCTTCCTGGTGGGCATCGTCTTCGGCCTGGCGATGGACTACGAGGTGTTCCTGGTGGCCCGTATGCGGGAGGCGTACGTCCACGGCGACCGGGCCCCCCAGGCGGTCGTCACCGGCTTCCGGCACAGCGCCCGGGTGGTCGCCGCCGCCGCGGTGATCATGATCGCGGTCTTCTCCGGCTTCATCGGCTCCGGCGAGTCGATGATCAAGACCATCGGCTTCGGTCTCGCGGTCGCGGTGCTGTTCGACGCCTTCGTGGTGCGCATGGCCCTGGTGCCCGCGGTGCTGGCCCTGCTCGGCGACAGGGCGTGGTGGCTGCCCCGGTGGCTCGACCTGCTGCTGCCCCGCGTCGACGTCGAGGGCGCCGGGCTCGCCGCGCCGCCGGTGCACGACGCCGGACGGGCGGGCGGCGAGCCCGCACCGCAGGAACCGGCCCGCATCTGAGGCTCGTACCGCAGGTGGTCCGCGCATCGCGGGGCCGCGACGCCGGACACCGCGGCGCCGCGGCCCGGCGGTGTGTGAGTATGTCTGCCTTTGAACCAACCTCGGAGTGTGATGAGCACAAGCCGGCAGCGCCGGGCAGTGACCCGTCCGAAGGCCGTCGAGGCCTGGACGGTGGTCCTGCTGTCCACGTTCACCCTCTTCGGCGTCCTCACCACCCGGGCGGTCATGTCCGGGACGCCGGCCCTGTGGCCCGGCGTCGCCCTGTCCGCCGTCGCCTGTGCCGCACTGCACCGACGCCGCGACCGCCCCCTTCAAGTCCTCGCCGTCACCCTGCTGTGCACGATGGCTCAGGGCGCCCTCGGCTACCTCCTCACGCCGCTCCTGATGGGACCGCTCCTGCTCGCGCAGTACTCCACGAGCGTGCGGTCCCCTCGCCGCACCACCTGGAGCAGCGCGCTGACGGCCGCCGCCGGCATGGTCGTCAGCGTCCTGTTCGTGCCCTCGTTCCACGACTCACCGGTCCTCGCCATGGTCAACCCGGCAGCCTGGGTCCTGCTGTCGGCGGCCCTCGGCGCCTACGTCCGGGAACGCCGGGAGTACGCGGCGGCCCGGGCCGAGCACGCCGACCGCCGACGGGAGGAAGAGGCACGGCACCGGGTGATGCAGGAACGCATGCGCATCGCACGGGAACTGCACGACGTGGTCGCCCACCACCTGACCCTGGCCGACGCCCAGGCAGGCACCGCGGCCCATCTCGCACGGACCGACCCCGGCAAGGCCTTCGAGATCATCGGCAGACTGCCGGAGACGACGGCCGCGGCCCTGCGCGAGCTCAAGGCCACCGTGGGACTGCTGCGCCAGGACACCGACCCCGCGGACGACCTGGCCCCCGCCCCGGGACTGGGGCAGCTGCCCGACCTGGTCGACGCCTGCTCGGCGGCCGGCCTGGAGGTGGCCGTCACCGCCGAGGGAGAGCCGCGCGAGCTCACCCCCGTCCTCGACCTGACGGCCTACCGGGTCATCCAGGAAGCACTCACCAACGTCAGCAAGCACGCCGCCACCCGCACCGCACAGGTCGAGCTCGCCTACACACGCCGCCACCTGACCCTGACCGTCACCAACGACACCGCCCCCGGCCGCCCCACGGCCGCATCCGCCGCCGGAGGCGGCTTCGGCCTGGTCGGCATGCGCGAGCGCGCCACGGCCGTCGGCGGCACCTTCCACGCCGGCCACCGTGCGCAGGGCGGCTTCGAGGTCATCTGCGCCCTTCCGCTCCCCAGCCCCGACGAAAGCCCCGTCCCATGACCATCCGCGTCCTGCTCGCCGACGACCAGGCCCTGCTCCGGGCCACCTTCCGCATCCTCATCGACTCGGTCGCGGACCTGACCGTGGTCGCCGAGGCCGCCGACGGACAGGAAGCCGTCGACCTCGCCGCGACGCACCGGCCCGACGTGGTCATCATGGACATCCGCATGCCGAACGTCGACGGCGTGACGGCCACCGCCGCGATCTGCTCCCGACCGGAACTGTCGGAAACCCACATCCTGATCCTCACCACCTTCGAGAACGACGAGAACGTCGCCCGGGCCCTGCGTGCCGGCGCGAGCGGCTTCCTCGGCAAGGGCGTCAGCCCCGACGTCCTGCTGTCGAGCATCCGCACCGTCGCGGCCGGCGACTCCCTCCTCTCACCGGTCGCCACCCGGGCGCTCATCACCCGCTTCCTGGCCACCCCGGACACCGACGACCTCCTCGCGCTCACCGACGTCCTCAACGCCCTGACCGAACGCGAACGGGAGGTCATGACCCTGGCCGCGCACGGCATGTCCAACGCCGAGATCGCCGACCGGCTCGTCCTGAGCCCGCTGACCGTACGCAGTCACATCCAACGGGCCATGACCAAACTCCACGCCCGTGACCGCGCCCAACTCGTCGTCATCGCCTACCAGAGCGGCCTGGTCACCCCGCACCCGCCTGCCCGCGGCTGAATCCGCCTCGCCGCCCCCCGGCCCGTGGCGCGCCGGGCGTAGCGGGCCTACCGGGCCCGGGCGACCAGCAGGGCCACGTCGTCGTGGTCGTCGGGGTGGCGCAGGCCGTACAGCAGGAGGTCGCAGACTTCCTCGAGGGGACGGCCGGGTTCGTCCAGGAAGCCGAGGAGGGCGGACAGGCGGTCGTCGATGGGATGGTGCCGGGTTTCCACCAGGCCGTCGGTGTAGAGGACCAGCAGATCGCCGGGGTCGAGGTGGGCCGTGGTCGTCTCGAAGGGGATGCCGCCGACGCCCAGCGGGGCCCCGGTGGGCAGGTCGAGCAGCGTGGGGGCCTTGCCGGGGCCGGCCAGTGCGGGCGGCATGTGGCCCGCGTTGGCGATGCGGCACCGCCCGGTGCGGGGGTCGTACACGGCGTAGAGGCAGGTGACGATGTAGTGCTCCAGATCGCAGGTGATCTTGTCCAGATGCTGGAGCACGGCGCCGGGTTCGAGGTCGAGGTCCGCGTAGGCGCAGGTGGCGGTGCGCAGCCGGCCCATGGTGGCGGCGGCGTCGATGCCGTTGCCCATGACGTCTCCGACGATCAGGGCGGTCTTGTCGTCGGACAGCGGGATCACGTCGTACCAGTCGCCGCCGACCTCACTGGTGGCCTGGGCGGGCTGGTAGCGGGAGGCGAGTTCGAGGCCGGTGTGCCGGGGCGGGTGGTTCGGCAGCAGACTGCGCTGCAGGGTGAGGGCGGTGTTGCGCACGCTCTGGAACCAACGGGCGTTGTCGATGGCCACGGCGGCGCGGCCGGCCAGCTCACTGGCGAGGACGACGTCGTCCTCGTCGAACGGGAGCGGGTTGCGGGTGCGCTTGAGGTCGAGGGCGCCGAGCACCTCACCGTGCGCGATCAACGGCACGGCGAGGTACGAGTGGACGCCGGCGCGGGCCAGCAGTGAGCCGGCCTCGGCGTCCCGGGCGATGCGGGGGATGTCCTGGGCGCGGACGTGGCGCACCAGGACCGGCCGCCCGGTGTGCACGCTCAGCGTGACCAGACGGTCACCCTCGTAGGCCGCGAGGTCACCAGGGGGGTCGGCGGCGCGCAGGGCCACGGTGGGGTGGGCCGCCTTGAGCGCGAGGGCGCGGAAAAGCTCCGGGCCGTTGTCCGGTCTGCGCGAGCGCCGGCAGGCCAGGGCGGAGTCGAGGACGTCCACGGCGACCACGTCGGCGAGCTGGGGGACGGCGATCTCGGCCAGTTCGCGGGCGGTCTGCTCCACCTCCAGCGAGGTGCCGACGTGGGTGGAGGCCTCGGCGATGAGGGCGAGCCGTCGCCGGGCCCGGTCGGCCTCCGCGGCCGCGCGGTGCCGTTCGGTGACGTCGACGACCGAGGTGGCCGCGCCGAGCACCCGCCCGCCGGGGTCCTCCAGCCGGTAGAAGGAGAGGGACCAGGCGTGCTCGTGGCCGGGGTCGGTCGGCGGGCGGCCCACGTGGTACTGGTCGAGCAGCGGGGTGCCGGTGGTGAGCACCTGACGCAGCGCGGACTCGATGGTGTCGACGTCGGGGAGGGACAGGGTCTCCCGGAGGCGACGGCCGACGTGCTCCTCGGCGGGGATGCCGTCGATCCGCTCCAGTGCCGGATTGACCAGGAGGTACCGCAGATCCGGGTCCAGGAGGGCCAGGCCGATCGGGGACTGGTTGATCAGCCGCTCGCACAGGGCCAGGTCGGTCTCGACGCGCTGGAGCAGGGTGTGGTCGGCCGCGATGCCCAGGGCGTAGACGTCCCCGAGATCGTCCTGCAGCCGCATGTTGCGGAACTCCATCAGGCGGCTGCTGCCGTCCTTGTGCCGGATGGGGAAGGCGCCGGCCCAGCTCCGGCCGGTCTCCAGCACCTCCGCGAACAGCTTCACCACGGCCTGCAGGTGCTCGGGGTGGATGAACAGCCGCGCCGCGTACGTGCCGAGGGCCTCCTGCGCGGTGTAACCGAAGAGCTCCTCCGCCTGCGGGGTCCAGAACACGATGCGTCCGTCGGCGTCGACGACCACCGCGGACACGCTCAGGACGTCCAGCAGACCGGTGGGCGGGGGCGCCCCGGAGCCGTACGCGTCACCGTCGGCCCGGAAGGGTTCGGCCGTCATCCCAGATCCACCTCCACCGTGCGGCAGGAGGTGGCGACACCTGTCGGCATCGCCGCACCACCTGGGTTCCCGAGCATCGGCGTTTCCATGCCGTCCGGGCCCGGGGAGTCCGTGGGCGGGGGGTTTCCGCAGGGTGCCGTCGGCGCCGTGCACATCGGGCGGACAAGCAGGAACATGGTCGTGTAGAGGATGGCACCCATGGATTCTGCGGATTCTGCGCGAGACGCGGCCGGCGGCCGGACGCCCGAGGAACCGAGCGACCACCTTGACGCGTCCACCGACGCGGCGGCGGTCGTGTCCGCGGACGGCGTCGTGCTCGGCTGGACCCGGGGCGCCGAAGCACTGCTCGGCCACCCCGCGTCGGACGTGGTCGGCGGCCCCGCCGCGCGTCTGGTGGCGATGCCCGGCGACCCGTCCCGGGTGGCGGCCATCGCGGCGCGGTGCCGCGCGGGCAGGGGCTGGAGCGGACTCATCTGCGTACGGCACCGCGACGGCCGCCCCGTCGACGTCGACCTGCGGGTTTCCGCGTCCTTCCACATCGGCGGCGACGAGTGCTTCCTGCTCTCCGCGCGCACCCAGAGCCCGCAGTGGGCGGTGGGCCAGTCGGTCATCGACGGGTTCCTGACCCGCTCCCCGGTCGGAATGGCCGTGATGGACCTGGACCTGCGCTACGTGTGGATGAACGACACGCTGGAACGCTTCGGCGGTGTGCCCAGGGCGGAGCGGCTGGGGCGCCGGCTCAGCGAGCTGCTGCCCGGGTTGCAGGCGACCACCATCGAGGGGCTGATGCGCAAGGTCGTGGACACCGGGGTTCCGATCACCGACTACGAGTACGTGGGGTGGAGCTGGGCCGATCCGCACCGCCGGCACGCCTACTCCACGTCCTTCTTCCCCCTGACGGGCGCCGACAACTCCGTCACCGGGGTCTGCTACATGGTCCTGGACGTCACCGAGCGGTGGAACGCCCGCAGGCTGCTGTCGCTGGTCAACGAGGCCGGGGCCAGCGTCGGCACGACCCTGGACGTGATGCGGACGGCTCAGGAGCTCGCCGACTTCGCCGTGCCCCGCTTCGCGGACTTCGTCATCGTCGACCTCCTGGAGCCCGTGCTCAGCAACGAGGGGCACGGCGCGTGGCTGACGGACGCGGGTCCGGCACCCGTCAAGCCGGAGATGCGCCGCGCCGGGATGAGCTCGGTGCGCGAGGGCTGCCCGGAGGCCGTGGCACGGATCGGCGACAGGGTGGACTTCATCCCTCCGCCGCACGACGCGAAACTCCTCATCGAGGGCGAGCCGGTCCTCATCCCGGTCCTCGATCCGTCCGACGCTCTGTGGTCCGCCGAACACCCCGAGAGAGCGGAGAGCATACGCGAGTTCGGACTGCACTCCCTCATCTCGGTACCGATGCGGGCGCGGAACACCGCCCTGGGCCTCACCACGTTCATACGGTCCCTCAATCCCGTCGCGTTCCAGCCCGACGACGTCCTGCTGGCCCGGGAGCTGGTGGCGCGAGCGGCGCTGTGCGTCGACAACGCCCGCCGCTACACCCGGGAACACGCGGCGGCGGTCACCCTGCAACGCAGTCTGCTGCCGCACGCCCTGACGGGCGGAACGGCCCTGGAGGTGGCCTCCTCCTACCTGCCGGCGGACCCCACGGACGGGGTGGGGGGCGACTGGTTCGACGTGATCCCCCTGTCCGGGGCCCGGGTGGGCCTCGCGGTCGGCGACGTGGTGGGGCACGGCATCGCCGCGGCGGCGACCATGGGCCGGCTGCGCACCGCGGTGCAGACCCTCGCCGACATGGAGATGCCTCCCGACGAACTGCTGGCTCACCTCGACGACCTCGTGCTGCGGCTGAGCGCGGAGATCGAGGAGGCGGCGGCCCCGCAGAGCACGACCGCGTTCCTCGGGGCGACCTGCCTGTACGCCGTCTACGACCCGGTCACCAGGCGGTGCACGATGGCCCGCTCAGGACACCCGCCCCCCGTCGTGGTCACTCCCGACGGGCGCGTGTCCTTCCCCGAGCCCCCGGCCGGGCCGCCGCTCGGGCTGGGCGGGATGGCGTTCGAGGCCGCCGAGATCGAGCTGGCCGAGAACAGCCTCATCGGTCTCTACACCGACGGTCTCATCGAGGGAGCCGACCGCGACATGGCGTTGGGCATGTCCCGGCTCGGTGAGGTGCTGGCCCGTTCCGACGCCGACCTCGCGACGCTGTGCACGTCGGCGGTGCAGCAGCTCGTGCCCGTCCCGCAACCCGACGACATCGCCCTGCTCCTGGCCCGCACACACTCCCTGGGCGCCGACCACGTCGTCTCCTGGGACGTGCCCGTGGACCCGGCCGCCGTCGCCGACGTCCGGGCCCGGGCGACGCGCCAGGTCGAGGCCTGGGGGCTGGGGGAGCTGGCCATGACGTCGGAGCTCATCGTGAGCGAGCTGGTCACCAACGCCGTCCGCTACGCCGCACCGCCCATCCGGCTGCGACTGATCCGCGACGCCCGCCTGACCTGCGAGGTCGCCGACTCCAGCAGCACGGCCCCCCGGCTGAGACACGCCCGGAGCACGGACGAGGGGGGCCGCGGCCTCTTCCTGGTCGCCCAGCTCGCCCACCGGTGGGGAGCCCGGTACACGGGCGACGGAAAGATCATCTGGGCGGAGCAGGAGATCCCGTGACCGTTCAGCCGACGAGGAGGCCGTCCATCTGGCCGACCGCCTGCCTCATCCCCTCCTCCATGCCCATCGTCACCAGCTGGTCCATCTGCTCCCGGGTGTCGAAGGCGGAGCGGATCTCCATACGGGTGCCTTCTCCGTCCCGGGTCAGCCGTACGTGCACGGTGGTGACCGGCATGGCGGGGTTCGGGACGCCCTCCTCGTCGGCGAAGCCGTCGGTGAACTCCAGCGACGTGGGCGGGGCGACCGACGTCACGCGCCACCAGCCGCGGTGTTTGTCGCCCTCGGGGCCCGTCATGAAGTAGGTGACCTCGCCGCCGGGGGCGAGGTCGTGGTTCTCGACCGTCGCCGGGTAGGTCGGCGGTCCCCACCAACGCTCCAGCCGCCGGGGGTCGGCCCACAGCTGCCACACCTCGTCGACCGGGGCGGCGAAGTCGGCGATCACGGTGAGGGTGAGGCTGTCGTAGTCCTTGTCCACGCTGGTCACGCTCATCTGCCCTGTCCTTCTCTCGGATCGTGCTCTTCCGTGCGGGGGTCCTGGGTCAGCAGGTCGGACATCCGCTCCACCCTGCCGCGCCACAGAGTCTCCAGTTCGTCGAGCGCCTGCCGGACCCGCGACACGGCCTCGGGCTCCGTGCGGACGAGCTGTTCCCGCCCCCGGCGGTGCTTGCTGACCAGTCCGGCCCGCTCCAGCACCGTCACGTGCTTCTGCACCGCGGCGAAGCTCATCGGGTAGGCGGCGGCCAGGTGGGACACCGACAGATCGCCGAGGCCACAGCGGCGGAGTATGTCCCGGCGCGTCGGGTCCGCCAAGGCGTGGAAGACCCGGTCCAGGCCGCTGTCACTCTCCTCATCTACAACCATTTGGTTGTACGTTAGCCCGCCGCGTGCCCCTTGTAAACCGCTCGGGTGCCGTCGCGCGTCTTGTCATGGCATCGACACACCTCTAGCTTGCTTGTCGTGAACACGCCCGACGGTTGACCGCGTCGGGTCGGGGGGCGGGGGAATCGGGGGCCGGAACGGATCCCTTCTGGCGGCGACGCCGCCCTGTCGGCTGACCTCATTTCCCCTCCCTGCTCAGTGCGCCATCGACCACCACCGAGCAAGGGAGAGAACTCCGCATGAACCGTCTGTCGAGACACAGGACCACCGGCTGGGCGCTGACCGTGCTCACCGTCCTCGCCGTGAGCCTGGGGATACCGGCCCAGGCCACCGCCGCACCCGGCTCCGAGGCCGCGTCCACCTACCGGGCCGCGCCCGCGGCGCAGGCCGACGCGACCGGCGACGTCCAAGCGGTCAGGCAGAACGCCGACGGCACCACGTCCGTCACCGTCTATCGGCCGGCCCCGGGGGTCAGCGCCGACGCGCTGGCCAAGAAGCTCAAGGCCAAGGGGGTGCGGGGCGTCCAGGCGCCCACGTCGGGTGACATGACGACACGCGCCCTGCCCTGCTCGTACGGCACGGCCCGCACGATGGAGTGTTCGCCCGTCCGGTGGGCGCACAACGGCTTCGCCGACCCGCAGGTGTACTTCCTCGACCACACGTCCTCGGCCTGGCCGATGACCGCCGTGGTCCCGAAGTGGCACGAGTCGGTGGGCATCGACTCCTACTACCGCTGGTACACCGACGGCTGCCCCGGCGGCGGGCGCCACTGCGCGCACGTCTACAACAGCAACTACGGCAACACCGGCTGGACGGGGCAGACGTCCTACTCGTACAACTCCGACCGCTACCTCGTCGACGGCAGCGTCTCCATGCAGCTGAACGACTACTACGGCGGAAGCGCCGCCGAGCACCGCAACACCGCCTGCCACGAGGCGGGGCACGTGCTCGGGCTGGGCCACGGCACGTCCACGTCGAGCTGCATGTACAGCTCGCGCACCTCGACCACCGTGCCCAACGCGGACGACTTCGCGCTCCTGCCGCGCATCTATCCCTGACCTTCTGACGCGAGCTCCGCGGCACGTGCCGTGAGCGGAGCCCTCCGCGGCGCCGGGACGGACATGCCCGCCCTGGCGCCGTCGGCATGCCCGACGCGAGTCGGCGCCGACGGTGGTGCACGGGTTCAGGGGGACGCCGTCACGCTTCGACGGGGCCCGCCAGTTGCACGATGTCGTCGGAGGCGACGTCGTGCAGCCGGATGGCGAGGTCGTCCAGAGCGCGGCTGGCGGCGAGTTCGTCGCCGATCTCCGCGATGGGGCGGTCGAGCGGGTTGCGCCGGGCCGTGCCCTGGCCGGTGACCGTCGAGGTCTCGTCGGTGGTCAGCACGGCACGCGCGTGGGTGTCGTCGCCGTCCTCGGTGATGAAGATCTGCACGGTCCACTGTTTGGATTCCATCGCGATCACTTCCGTGCGGAGCGGGAGGCGAGGCTTCGGGACGGGCCTTCGCGGGCGGGACGTCCTTCCCGCCCTCTCCTCAGCGTGCGCCTCCGCACCGAGCAGGTCCAGGGCGGACGCTCTCCCGCCCCGCGACCTCCTTCATCCGGGGTGTCACCAGGTGTGCGCCACGTCCACCACGACGTGGTCGGCCAGGCGCAGCACCCGGAAGGGCAGCCGGGCCCGTACTCCGAGGCCGAACTGCGTCACGCCCTCGAAGCTGCCGGCGAACCGGGTGTCACGGAAGGTGCGGTAGCCGGTGAGGTCCACGCCCGGAAGGGGCTGGGCGACACGTCCGGGGTAGGTGGGGGTGCCGGTCTCGATGTCGTAGGCGGGAGCGTTCACCCGGACCTCGATGACGGCTCCGCCGCCGACGGGGATGGGGCGGCCGGAGCCGTCCTGGTGGAGCTGGTCGACGTACCCGACGGAGAAGCCGAGCTCGTCGACGGCCGCGCCGGGGACGTCGACGACGAACCGGTCGTAGCAGTCGTGGCGGCCGGTCCTGACGTTCTCCACCGGTGCCGACGTACCGGAGGGGTACGTCTTGTCGAGGCTGCCCCAGCCGGTGGGGCAGGCGGCGGCCCGCGTGGCCTGGGCCGGGGCGGTCGCCTCGGCGGGGACCGCGGCCACGCCCAGTGCCACGGTCATGAGGGCGGCGGTGGCCCAAACGGTTCTGTTGCGCACCATGATGTCCCCCAGAGGGTGTGTCCGATATCAGCTGAGACAGCCTGACCAGCCCGATGGTTGCACTGTTTTCCCGCCGAAGCGTGGTGTGACCGGTGCGGTGCCTCGACCTGGACCGGGCCGTTCGCCGAGTGGCTGTAATTGCACTTTCAACTGATCTTTCGAGGGTGTCAGGATCACGTCGCCCGAGCGCGACCCACCGTCCTCGAAAGGCACCCGCATGCGCAGCAGGCCCCTCACTCTCCTCGTCGGCGCCCTGGCCTGTTGGTGGGCGACGACGTCACCGGCACAGGCCGCGGTCCAGCCCGGTACCACGTACGCCGGTGAGGGCACCTTCTACGGCGCGACCGGCGTCGGGAACTGCCTCTACGACGCGACCGGCGACATCGGCATCGCGGCCCTCAACCACACCGACTACGAGAACTCCCGGATGTGCGGGGCGTATCTCCAGGTGAAGGGCCCCCGGGGTGAGATCACCGTGAAGATCGTCGACCGCTGCCCGGAGTGCAGGCCCGGGGACGTCGACCTCGGTGAGCGCGCCTTCGCCCGCATCGCCGATCCCGTGGCCGGCCGGGTGCCGATCACCTGGAAACTGGTCAGCCCGGACCTGAGCGGCCCCGTCGCCTACCGCTACAAGGAAGGCTCCTCGCAGTGGTGGTGCGGCATCCAGGTCCGCAACCACCGCAACCCCGTCGCCACCCTGGAAGTCCGCACCGGCTCCACCTGGCGTCAACTGCCGCGCCAGGACTACAACTACTTCGTCTCCGCGGACGGCGCCGGCTGCGGTTCCGACATCCGCGTCACGGACATCTACGGCGAGAGACTGACCGACACGGGCATCGCCATCACCCCGAACGTCGACCAGCCCGGCCGGGCCCAGTTCGTCAAGCGCTGACATCCGTCGAGCACCGCCGAGGCGCCGGCATTCGTCCCGCGCGGACAAAGCCACCGCCCCAGTGCTGCGTTCTTGTGAGCAACGCCCGACCGCGTGGTCCGCGCGGACCTACGGTCCGGCCATGAACACACGTCTCAGCAGAGGAAGAACCGCACAAGCCCTGCGCGGCGCCGCGCTCGCGCTGCTGCTGACCACCGGGACGCTCACCGCGGCCGCCCCGAACGCGCGGGCGGACGGCGGGAGGACCGAGACACCCGTGGCGTCGACGAGTCCGGTCGCCGGGGTGACCGAGTCGGTGGTGCGGGTGAAGGCGCCGTTACCGGCCTCCTTCGGGACCCGTCCGGCCGCGTGCGACTGGCTGTCGTACCTGCGCTACCGCGCCGCCGACGGGCCGGCGGCCTCCGCCGACGCCGACCGGATCCTCGTCGCCCAGCCGGGCATCCTGGAAGGGGCCGGAGCGTTCGACAGCGTCGCCCGCAACACGGTGGCGCGCGCCGCCGCACAGGGCCTGCACATCGAGTTCTGGGCCCTGGACCGGCGCTCCAACTGCCTGGAGGACCGCACCGGCATCGCCTCCGGCGACCAGCACACGGCCGTCGACTACTACTACCGCGGCAGACAGGTCGACGGCCGCGCCTTCGCCGGGTTCCTCGGCAACGACCGGCTGGGATGGATGGCGAAGCTCGGCATCGAGCAGACCGTCCGCGACCAGTACGACCTGCTCACCGCCGAGTTGCCCGACCAGGGCCTGCGCAAGCGGAAGGTGCTGTGCGGAGGCCACTCCCTGGGCGGCGTCGTCACGGGGTACTTCGCGGCCGCCGACTTCGACGGCGACCGCGCCACCACCGCCGACGCCGGGTACCGGCAGTGCGCCGGCTACTTCGCCCTCGACACCACCGTCTCCACCTCGCTCGCCGACCTCAGCGGCAGCATCCCGGACGACACCAACCTGCCCGACATCGGCCTCGGCTACGGCGCCGTGCAGGCCGGGCTCGACAGCGGGCTGCTGCCGCGCTCGCTGTCCGCGCCGGTCCTGCTCAACCCCGAGACGATGACCCTGCTGGCCATCGCCGGACTGGGCGCCGTACAAGATCCCGGAGCGGAGGCCGACCTGCCCCGCTATCTGCCCTCCAACCTCAACATCGAGGCCACCAACCGTTTCCTGTTCTCCGAGGACGCCGCGACCTTCCTCAGCGGCTCACCCGCGGTGAAGGACTTCCGGCTCACCAACGCCGCCGTGCTCGGAGCGCTGATGGACGACAACTCCGTGCCTCTGGCGTTCCTCCAGAGCAGCGTCGGCTTCTTCGACGGCGGGCCGATCGCCGACAAGAACTTCCCCGTCGCCAACGGCGGTTCGCAGCCGGCCGGGCTGTTCGGCACCGACTACAAGGCCATCCCGGACCGGCCCCACGGGCCGCTCTACACATGGCGCGATTACGACCGTGTCGGCGATCCCGACGACCCCGGGTACCGCTCGGCCGACGGGACGCCCTTCACGGGCGCCGGCAAGGAGGTCACCGACCTCCAGGAACTGGCCCGCAGCCTGGCCGAGCAACCGCTGGACTTCACCGAGCAGTACTTCCCGACCAAGCTGGTCACCGACCTCCAACTGGGCACCTCGCCCCAGGTGAAGAAGCTCGTCGCGCACCCTGACGGACTCACCGCCAACCCGACGCTCACCGTCCTGGCGGGCGACGGACTCCTCGCGGGCCGCATCCCGGCCGACCTGCACCCCGTGGTCGCCGACGGCTACCAGCACCTCGACGTGCTGACCGCGGCCCCCGAGCAGAACAACGGCCGGCCCGAGCCCGTCTCCACCCACCTCACGGAGTTCGCCCGGGCCCCCAGGTAGGCGCGCCCGGAACACAGGCAGGGCCCGGGAGCGATCCTCCCGGGCCCTGCCGTGTCCGTCGGTGAGACGGTACGGCTCAGACCTTGCCCGCGGCGAAGGTGGCCGCCGCGTCGGCGTCGGCGGTGTAGCCGAGATGCGCCAGCACGTCGTCTCCGCCGTTCTCGCAGATGGGGTCGCCCTGCGCGCAGAGGTCGAGGGTACGGCTCTGGTAGGTGCCGGTGACGCTCTTGCCGAGGGCCCGGATCGGGTTGCCGAACAGCAGCACCGCGGCGACCCTCGGTTCGAGAGCGGCCGGGACGGTGGCCACGATGGGGCTGCCGACGACCGCGCCGGCGCTGCTGATGCCGATGGAATTGTCGACGACGTTCGCGCCCTGCGAATACCCGACGAGCACGAAACGCTGATTCGGGCAGGCGGCCGCCTGGCTCTTGACGTGGTTCACCAGGTCCGCGTTGCCCTGCGCGGCCGACGTGAGGGAAAGGTCGGCCGGGTAGTTCACCTTGTAGCTGGACAGGGTTTTGCCCGTGATTTTCTTCTGCAGCGCGGAATACACGGGGTCGCCGACGATGAAACCGAGCGTGCCCGGCTCGAACGTGCCGCGGGCCGCGACAACGTCGATGTCCGTGCAGGCCGCAGCCGATGCCGCGGGTGCCGAGAGGGTGGCCAGTCCGGCCCCGCCGACCAGTGAGAGCGCGGCGAGACACAAGCGAATGCGCATGGGGATCCTTTGCGGGTGGGGCGCGTGAGCGCCTGCGGAAAAGGACGTCCCGAACGTATTCGTGTTTCCGGACCGGGTGTTATGGACGGGAATTCAGAAGCCCCCGCTTTTTTGTTGCCGAGGTGAGCGTGCGGAATGCGTCACGCGGAAAAGGTGCGGTGGTGCCGCAGTTCCCCGGCGCGCAGGGCCAGGATGAGGTCCAGGCGGGCGCCGGGGTCGTGCAGCGCGTCGCCGAACAGCTTCTCCAGCTGGCGCAGGCGGTAGCGGACCGTCTGTGGATGGACGTGCAGCCGTGTGGCGACGTCGGGCACGTTGCTGCCGCTGAGCAGCCACGCCAGCAGCGTCTCGGCGAGCCGGGCGCGCTGCCCCTCGGAGACCGCGTCCAGCGGCGCGAGGACACGCGCCTCCAACTGGGCCAGCAGCGGCTCGTCGCCGTGCAGCAGCAGGGTCGAGAGGTGGTCGGCGCACCGCACCACGCCCTGCCGGGGGAGGACGCCCCGGCCCATCAGCCCCAGGGCCCGGGTGGCCCAGTGCAGCGACCGGGCGGCCTCGGTGAGCGGGACCGTCGGGCCGATCGCCGCCGGACGGCCACGCAGGGCGAGGGCGAACGCCCGGCCGCCGAAGCGGCCGGAACCCTCAGGGTCGGGCACCAGCATCCGGGGCGGCCGGGACTCCATGTCCACCAGCGCACCCGCCGCCGCCAAGGGCCGGTCCTTCTCCCGCTGGTCCGCGCCGGCCGCGATCGCCACGACGGCGACCTGCCGCGGCACCGTCCACCGGGCACCGTGCGCCAAATCCTGCACAGCCTCCGGGGACACCGGCCCGTCGCCCAGCAGCAGGTCGAGCAGGCGCCTGCGGCGCCGTTCCAGCTCGTCCGTGCTGCGCAGCTGGGCCTCGGCGTAACCGGCCGCGGCCGCCTCGGCCACCTCGTGCACGGTCCGGAACGCCAGCTCGCCCAGCGCGGCCACGACCGCGGAGTCCAGCCCGAGCTCCTCCGCCGTACGGCCCATCAGCCGCCAGGCGTGCAGCCCACCCACGCGCAGCGCGGACTGCAACGCGTCCAGACTGCGGCCCTCCAGCGCCTCGCCCCGCCCGAGCTCGTAGTACGTCGCGGCGATCGCGTCCCCCCGGCCGCGCGGGTCGGCGATGTGGTCGACGAACAGGGTGAGCGCCTGGACGACTCCGGCTCTCAGATGCGCGCGGTACGTCCCGTCGGCCGGCCGCGCGTACTCCGGGACCTGCCGGCGCACCTCCTCCTCCACCTCGTCGGCGACGGCCTCGAGCTGCGCGCGCAGCAGCTTCGCCAGGTCGGGCGGCACCGGGGCGGCGCCGAGACCTTCCGGTACGCCGTGCGGGGTGGGGGCAGCCACGGCGGACCCTCCTTTCACCCGGAAGCGGCTCACCCGCGGGCCGTTGCCCGTGGGGCGAGGGGTAAGTCCTGTGTTGGACGGACGTCCCCTGCGCTCCGTTCCGTGCCCCGACGGCACCGACATCACTCCGGCACCCCCAGCGCACGGGCGAGCATCGGCCATGACGCGGTGAACTCCCGCTTCCAGTAGGCCCAGCTGTGTCCTCCTCCCGCGTAGTAGTGCGTGGTGACCGGGATGCGGAGCAGCGCGAGCGTGTCGGTGAAGCCGTGGGCGGAGGGCCACAGGGCGCTCTCCAGCGCCTCGGGGAGCCAGTCGCCGCTGCCACCGGCCACTCCGCTGCCGCTCGAGACGTACAGGGCGGTGCCGCGCAGCCCCGCGGCCCGGGCGCGCGGGTTGTGCTCGCGCCAGGTGAGGAGGTTCAGCACCGGGTTGCCCCACAGGGCCGACGGCAGCAGGTTCTCGCGGGCGACGATGGCGTCCACGATCGGCGGCACGCCCGGTGCCGTGGTGTCGAGGATGCCGCTGTAGGAGGCCGCCGCGGCGAACACGCCCGGATGGCGTGCCGCGTGCGCCATGGCGCCGTAGCCGCCGGTGGAGACCCCGGCGACGGCCCGCACGCCGGAGGCCCGGTACTGCCGGGCCAGCAGCGCCGGAACCTCCGTGAGCTGGAAGGTCTCGTAGTCGGGGCCGCTGCGCCAGGCCGTGGGGATGCCGGTGGGACCCGCGTCCGGCATCGCCACGATCAGGTCCCGGCCCTCGGTGATGGCCTCGACGTCCGTCTCCCGGGTCCAGGACGTGTAGTCGTCGTGCGCGCCGTGCAGCAGATACAGGACGGGGTAGGTCCGCCCCGGCTGGGTGTCGAAGCCCGACGGCAGGATCAGCCGTACCGGCGCGGTGCGGCCCAGGGCGGCCGAGGACACCGACACGTCGAGGGTGCGCGGCCCGAGCCGGGTCGCGGCCCGCGCGGTGGCGGCCCCGGCGCCGAACAGGGCGGTCAGCCCGGCGGTCGCCGCGGCTTTGGTGACGGTGCGCCGGGACACTCCGGCGGTGCGGTGGGACATGGCGGCTCCTCGGGTCCGGTTCAACGGGATGGCTCGGCGAGCTCCCGCCGCAGCCGGGCGGCGAGCTCGTCGACGTACGGCGGGTCGAGGAGCGACAGATGGTGCCCCGCGACCGGTACGACCGTCAGACGCGGGCACACCTCGTCCCAGCCGAGCGCCTCGTCGTCCCGCTCGTACGCCGGGTCGCGCACGGTGTGCGGAGCGGGCTCGGTCGCCCGGAACAGGACCACCCGCCCGTCGTGGCGCCCGGGCCGGTGGGCCTCGCCGATCCTCAGGTCCAGGTAGGAGGCGCGCTGGTGCTCCAGCGCGGCGGACGGCACATCGGCGGCCTCGCGCAGGGCCCGCAGCACGGTGTCGATACGGTCGCCGTCGTCGTCCATCGCCACGAGTTCGTCGTACGGCAGCTCCAGCCGGACCCCGTAGGTGTCGGCGACATGGCGGGCGAAGCCCGAGAAGTGGGCGCGGATCCGGTCGGCCGGTGTGCGGCCGGGCCGGGGGAGGGGACGTACGGAGTCGATGAGCACCACCAGCTCCACCTCCCGTCGGGCGGCGGTGAGTTGTCGTGCCGTCTCCTGGGCGACGAAGCCGCCGAAGGACCAGCCGCCCAGCAGGCAGGGCCCCTCGGGGTGGACGGCGGCGACGGCCTCGGCGTAGCGGCGTGCCTTGTCGGTCACCGTACGGGCCTCCTCCAGCCGTTCCAGTCCGTGCACCGGGCGCTCGTCGCCGAGCCGTTCGGCGAGGGCCCGGTAGACGTCGCTGGTTCCGCCGGCGGCGTGGACGAGGAAGAGCGGGGGCCGGGAGCCGGTGGCGCGCAGGGTCCGCAACGGGGAGTTGTCCTCCCCCGGCCGTGCGGTGAGTGCCCGCTCGATGCGGGCGGCCGCCTCCTCGACGGTGGCGGCGCCGAGCAGGTCGCGCAGGGGCAGCGCGATCCGGAACTCCCGTTGCAGGGCGGTGCGGATGCGGACCGCCATCAGCGAGTCCAGGCCGAGGTCGGCCAGCGCGGTGGAGGGCGCGACGCGGGTCGGGGGATGGCCGGTGACGGCGGCGATGTGGTGGCGGAGGCGGGCGGAGACCGAGGTGTCCTCCACCGCGTCGGCCTCCCGCACGGGTGCCGTCGGCGGGGCCGCGGCGCCCGTGCGCCCGTCCGTCCACCAGTGCCGGACGTGCCGCCAGCGCGGCGCGGGCAGGTCGATGACACGGCCGGGCGGCAGGGGCAGGCGTCCGCCGGCGGCGTACAGGGCCCCCACCTGCGTGAGGAACGTGGCGGAGCCGTCGGCGTCCCGGCGCAGCGTGCCGAGGGCGAGGGCGCCCGGCACGGTGTCGGTGACGGCCCGCGTCAGGACCGGGTGGGGCGAGATCTCCACGAACGCGGTGTGACCGTCGGCCGCGGCCGACGCGACGGCCCGGTCGAGACGCACGGGCCGCCGCAGGTTCGCGGCCCAGTGGGCGGCGTCGAAGACACAGTCGCCGCGCGGGTCGTCCAGGACGGTCGAGTAGACGGGGACGCGGGGCCGCCCGCCCCTGAGATCGGCCAGCGCATCGATCAACTCCGGCAGCAGCGGCTCGACTTGGGGCGAGTGCCCGGCGCCGACGACCCGCATCGCGCGGACCGCGCGCCCCCGCCGCTCCCACCGGCGCACCAGCAGGGCCACCGCCGGCTCCTCACCGGTGACGACCTTCTGGCCGGGCGAGGAGTGGACCGCGACATGGACGCCGGGGAAGTCCCGGGCCAGCGCGTCGAGTTCGCCGTCGGCGAGATCGACGACGGCCATGGCGCCGCCGCGCAGCCCGCTGAGCAGCCGGGCCCGCACGGCGACGACCCGGGCCGCCTCCGACACGTCCAGGGCGCCCGCGCACACCGCGGCGGCCACCTCGCCCACGGAGTGGCCGATGACGGCGGCGGGTTCGGCGCCGTACGAGCGCCACAGCTCCGCGAGCGCCAACTGGAAGCCGAACAGGACGGGTTGGGCCACCTCCAGGCGGTCGAGAGCGCGCCCGGACGTCAGGTGGTCGTACAGGGACAGACCGCACTCCGGGGCCAGGTGGGCGTCGAGCTTCTCCACGGCGGCGGCGAAGGCGGGCTCCTCGGCGAGCAGACGCCGCCCCATGCCGGCCCACTGGCTGCCGTACCCGGAGAAGACCCACACCGGCCCGCGCCCGACGAGATCACGGTCGCCGGTCACGACCCGCTCGTGCGGGCGGCCCTGGGCCAACGCGTCCAGTCCGTCGGTGAGTTCCCCGTGATCCCGGGCGACGACGGCGGCGCGCACCGGCCCGCGCCCGGTGCGCCCGGCGAGCGTGCGCGCCACGTCCGCGGGGTGCGCGACGCTCCCCCCGGGCGTGCGGAGCCAGTCGGCGAGCCGGGCCGCGGTGTCGCGGACGCGTGCGGTGTCGACGTCGGAGAGCAGATGGAGACGGGCGGCCGGCCCCTCCTCCGCCGGGGGCGGCGGGAGGACGCCGGGCCGCCATTCCTCCAGTACGGCATGGGCGTTGGTGCCGCCGAAACCGAATCCCGAGACCCCGGCGGTGGCCGTACCGCCGTACCGGGGCCACGGCTCCGGCTCGGTCACCACCCGCAGCCGAACGTCGTCCAGGGCGCTGCCCCCGGAACAGTGCAGGGACGGGGGAATGAGGTCGTGGTGCAGGGCGAGCACCGTCTTCACCAGTCCGGCGATGCTCGCGGCCGACTCCAGATGGCCGAGGTTGCCCTTGACGGAGCCGAGGAGCAGGGGCTGGTCGGGGTCGCGGCCCGCACCGAGCACGGCGGCGAGCGCGCCCGCCTCGATGGGGTCGCCGAGCGGGGTGCCGGTGCCGTGCGCCTCGACGTGGTCGATGTGCGCAGGACTCAGCCCGGCCCGCGCGTAGGCCGTGGCCAACAGGGCCTGCTGAGCCGCGGGGTTGGGCGCCAGGAGGCCGTTGGAGCGGCCGTCGGAGTTGACGGCCGTGCCACGGATGACGGCGAGGACGCGGTCGCCGTCCCGCTCGGCGTCGGACAGCCGCTTCAGCACGACGGCCGCGCAGCCCTCGCCGCGTCCGATGCCGTCGGCCGCCGCCGAGAACGGCTTGCACCGCCCGTCCGGAGCGAGGGCGCCCGCCCGCCCGAACGCGACACCGACGGCGGGGGAGAGCAGCAGGTTGACCCCGGCGGCGACGGCCGTGTCGCTCTCACCGGTGCGCAGACTGACGCAGGCGTGGTGCACGGCGACCAGCGAGGAGGAACAGGCGGTGTCGACGGCCATGCTCGGCCCCCGGGTGTCCAGGACGTACGCCAGGCGTCCCGCGGTCACGCTCAACGCCCCGCCGGCCGGCGCCCACGGGTCGACGGCCGCCGGGTCGGCGCCGGTGAGCGAGCCGTACTCCGGGGCGGACACGCCGACGAAGACGCCGGTTGCGGTGCCCGCGAGGGACGCGGCCGGGACGGCGGCATGGTCCAGGGCTTCGTGGACGACCTCCAGGAGGATCCGCTGCTGCGGGTCCATCACCGCGGCCTCCCGGGGGGTGATCCGGAAGAAGTCCGCGTCGAACCCGGCGATGTCGTCGAGATAGCCCCCGTACGGGGGCGCGTCGGACGGCGGGAAGGCGGTGAAGTCCCGCCAGCGGTCCTCCGGGACCCGCCGGATCGCGTCGACGCCCTCGCACAGCAGCCGCCAGTAGTCCCCCGGCCCGTGCACACCCCCGGGCAGCCGGCAGCCGACCCCGATCACCGCGACGGGCTCACCGGGCACCGGCGCGGGAGGCGCCGCCGCTGCCGGAGCGGCCGCAGTGCCGCACAGGTGCGCCACCAGGGCGTCCCCGGTGGACGCCTCCCACAGCAGCGTCGCCGGCAGATCACGACCCGTCGCCCGGGACAGCTCCCCGGCCAGGACGACCGCGTCCCGCGAGGACATGCCGAGGTCCGCCAGCGGCCGGTCCATGGGGACGTCCTCGGCAGCCGTCCCGCTCCAGGCAGCCACCCGTTCGGCGATCAGGCGGCGCAGCGCGAGCCGCCGGCCCCTCTCCTCGACGGCGCTCACTCCGCGGACTCCGACGCGTACGCACCCGCCAGATAGCGCTCGCGGGTCAGTGCCCGCGACACCTTGCCGCTGGACGTACGGGGCACGGTGCCCGGAGGGACGACGACGACATCGGCGAGCCGCAGCCCGTGCCGGGCGGAGACGGCCGCGCGCACGGAACGCAGCAGGTCCGGCAGACCGATCTCGGCGAGCGTCGTGGTCCGCGCGTGCTCCGCCACCACGACCACCCGCTCACCCGAGCCGCCCGGTACCGCGAAGGCCGCGAGCCGGTCGCGCCGCACCGCCGGATGCGCGTCCTGGGCCGTCGCCTCCACGTCCTGCGGATAGTGGTTGCGGCCGTCGACGACGATGAGGTCCTTCAGCCGGCCGGTGACGAGCAGCTGCCCGTCCAGGACCGTCCCCAGATCACCGGTGCGCAGCCAGCCGCCCGGACCGGCCACGGCGTCGGCGAAGGCGGCGCCGAAGACGCGCCGGGTCGCCCCGTCCTGGTTCCAGTAGCCGCGCCCCACATTGGGCCCCTGCACCCAGATCTCGCCCACCTCCCCCTCGGACAGGGCGGCACGGGAGACGGGATCGGCGATCCGGACCCGCTGGCCCGCCGGGGTACCGCAGCCGGCCAGCAGCACGGCCCGGGGATCGTCGGGCCGCGCGGGCAGGGCCTTCCCGGTGGCGAGGGCGTCACGGTCGAGCGCGAACCGGCGCAGCGGCTGCTGCGGCCGGGCGGCGCTGACGAAGACGGTGGCCTCGGCGAGCCCGTACGACGGACAGTGCGTGTCCGGCGCGAGCCCCTGCGCGGCGAAGGCGGCGTGGAAGCGGTCCGCGGTGCCGGGGCGGACCGGCTCGCTGCCGTTGATCAGCGCGGCGACGCCGTCCAGCCGCAGGTCCGCCTTCTGCGCGTCGGTGACGGCCGAGGCGCAGTAGTCGTAGGCGAAGTTGGGTGCGGCGCTCACCGCGCGCGGATGGGCGGCGAGCAGCCGCAGCCAGCGCACGGGCTCCTGCAGGAACGCGACCGGGTCCATGAGCACCGACTGCAGTCCCCGCACGACCGGGGCGGCGACACTCAGCACGAGTCCCATGTCGTGGTACAGCGGCAGCCAGCCGACGCAGGTCACCGGGTGCTCGTCGGCACCGTAGGCGGTCAGTGCCTGACGGGCGTTGGCGACGACGTTGGCATGGGTGATCTCCACGCCGGCCGGGGTGCGGGTCGAACCGGAGGTGTACTGCAGGTAGGCGACCGCCCTGTCGTCCGGCGTGACCGGCTGCCACTCCCCGGCGACGGCGTCGGGCACCTGGTCCGTCGCGACGACCGCCACCGACGCCCCGGCGCAGAAGTCCCGCACCTCGTCGAGAGCCCGGCTCGTCGTCACGACGGCCGCCGGACGCGCGTCGCCCAGGACGGCCGAGAGCCGGTCGGCGTGCCCCGGCAGACCGGGCGGGTACAGCGGTACGGCGACCAGCCCGGCGGCCAGCGCGGCGAGGAACGCGGTGACGTACTCCGTGCCCTGCGGGCACAGCAGCGCGACCCGGGCCCCGGGCTCCGCCTCCTCGGCGAGCCGGGCGGCCAGCGCCCGCACGCGCAGGTCCAGCCGGCGCCAGGTCAGGGTGCGGTGGACGCCACGCGAGTGCGGGGACGGGTGGTCGACGAAGGTGAACGCCCGGCGGTCCGGGGTGGTTGCGGCCCAGTGCCGCACGTACTCCGGCAGACTCCGGAACGCGGGCGCGAGCGGGGGGCGGCGGGTGTCCATCGGGGATGGCTCCTCACATCGCGGGATCGACTGGCGGGGGCGGATCGGTCGGGCCGGTCAGAGCGGTCGGAGCGGTCAGAGGGGGATGTTGCCGTGCCGGCGCTCCGGCATCGGGGCGCGCTTGCCGCGCAGCGCGCGCAACGCACGGCAGACCTGGACGCGGGTGTCGCGCGGGGCGATCACGGCGTCGACGTATCCCCGCTCGGCGGCGAGGTAGGGGGTCCCGTGCGTGCTCTCGTACGCGGCGACGAGACGGGCGCGCAGCGCCTCGGGGTCGTCGGCGGCGGCCAGCTCGCGCCGGTGCAGGACGCCCACGGCGCCCTCGGCGCCCATGACGGCGATGCGCGCGGTGGGCCAGGCGAGGTTGATGTCGGCGCCCAGGTGCTTGGAGCCCATCACCGCGTAGCCGCCGCCGTACGCCTTGCGCACCACCACGGTGACCTTGGGGACGGTCGCCTCGGCGTAGGCGTACAGCAGCTTGGCGCCGCGGCGGATGATCCCCGCCTGCTCCTGGCGGACGCCGGAGAGGTAGCCCGGGACGTCGGCGAAGGTCAGCAGCGGGATGCCGAACGCGTCGCAGAACCGCACGAAGCGCGCGGCCTTCTCGGAGGCGTCGATGTCGAGGACCCCGGCCGCGTGCGACGGCTGGTTGGCGACGACACCGACGGGATGGCCCTCGACGAGGGCGAACGCGCAGATGATGTTCGGCGCGAACAGCTCCTGCACCTCCAGCAGCTCGCCGTTGTCGACGACCGCGTGCAGGATGTCCCGCATGTCGTAGGCCTGCCCCAGCCGGTCCGGCACGATCTCGTCCAGCCGCGGGCCGGCGGGCGCGGACGCCGGCGCGTACTGCGGGGGCCGCTCCAGGTTGTTGGCCGGCAGATACGACAGCAGGTCGCGTACGGTGTCGAGGGCGTCCACCTCGTCGGTGGCGAGGAAATGGGCGTTGCCGTTGACGGTGTTGCTGGTGCGGGCGCCGCCCAGGTCCTCGGCGCTGGTGCGCTCACCGGTGACCGCCTCGATGACGTCGGGTCCGGTGACGAACATGTGCGAGGCGCCGTCCACCATCACGGTGAAGTCGGTGATGGCCGGCGAGTAGGCGGCCCCGCCGGCGCACGGCCCGAGGACGACCGAGATCTGCGGGATCACACCGGAGGCCCGCACGTTGCGGCGCACCAGCTCGGCGTAGAGGGCGAGCGAGGCGACCCCCTCCTGGATGCGGGCGCCGCCGCCGTCGTTGAGCCCGATGACCGGGCAGCCGGTCTTCAGGGCGAGGTCCATGAGGGCGACGGTCTTCTCGCCGAAGGCCTCGCCCATGCTGCCGCCGAACACCGTGGAGTCCTGGGCGAACACACACACCGGACGTCCGTCGATCGTGCCGTGCCCGGTGACCACGCCGTCGCCGTAGGGCCCCGGGGTGCCGTCCCGTGCGGTGCGGCCCCGGACGAACAGGCCGGTCTCGGTGAAGGAGCCCGCGTCCAGCAGCAGGTCGATGCGCTCCCGGGCGCCGAACTCGCCGCGTCGCCTCGGCCCGCCCGGAGCCACGGCCTGCGCCCAACGGCTTTCGAGACCGGCGAGGCGTTCGGCGGTGCCGTCGGGCACACGCGTCGCCGTCTCCCTCGGCCGGGATGTTGTCGCCTCTCGCGTCACAGCCACCTCCGAAAGTGGCTTCGAATATGGCAGCGACGCGGCCGCGGTCCGGGCGGATCGCCGTTCTGTTTGGGCGAGGTGAGTCCCGTGGGAACCCGGTTCGTCCCTGGGTGACAAGAGGCCGCCGACACCGGGGGCCGGCACCGCACGATCACCGTCCGACACGATCGCCGACCGTGCGCGCTCGGCCACCGTCACGTCCGTCACGGAGTGAGCCGCGCCGTGGTTCGGCCGTGGGGCGACAGGGGTACCCGTGGTGTCGACATACCGACCGGAGATTCCCGGAGGTGAGGGGAGTGACAACCTCTTCCAGGTCGTCCATGGAAACCCATCCGGACATCATCGAGATGCGCGACCGCCTGGAGTCGGCGGAGCGCGCCACCAGTACGCCACGGGCCCAGGCCGTCGAGGCCCTGGCCCTGCTCTCGGGCGTGTACCTGGCGGCTTCCCCGTGGATCGCGGGTTTCAACAACCTGTCCACGCTGGCGATCAACAACCTGATCGTCGGCATCGCCTACGCGCTGCTGATGAGCGGCGGTTTCGGCCGCGCCTACGAGCGCACCCACAGCATGGCCTGGGCCGCCTGCGCGCTGGGCGCGTGGACCATCATTTCGCCCTGGGTCGTCGCAGGTGACGTCAGCACCACCAGGACCGTGGTCAACAACGTCATCGTCGGAGTCATCTGCCTCCTGCTGGGGCTGGCCGCCAGCGCCGCCGCCCCGGCGAAGCGGCCGTCACGGGGCGGGCGCGGCATGACGACCCCCTAGGGGTGGCAGGTCGGGGCCGACCCGTGACATCTGCGCCCGGCGACACCGTGCGCAAGGCCCTGCGACCGACTGACCCGCACATACGGCCACCGGCGACCGTCCATCGGTCACCGGTGGCCGTATGGCGAGGTGGGGTCAGGCCGCCAGAGGATTGGTCCGGGTCGCCGCCAGCAGATACCAGGCGGTGGCCCCGGTGTGCCGGTACGGGTAGTAGCCGAAGCCGAAACCTGTGTCGAGCGGGCTGCTCGCCGAGACGACTCCGCAGTGCGCCGGGAGCGCCCCGCCGCCGATGGTCTGGTCGGCGCCGAGGAGGTCCTGGGCCCGTTCGACGGAGGCGATCAGCCGTCGGGCGCGGGCCTCGTCCCCCGGGGCGTGCCGGTGGCGCAGGGCGAGCGCGAGGTGGGCCGTCCCTTCGAACCACACGCCGTTGCGGTCGGGCTTGGGCTGGCCCGCGGCGATCGGGGCGTCCTCGTTCGCCAGCAGACCGGCGGAGCTGAAGGTGACCCCCTCGTACGACTGGCCCGCGGGCACCGTGCTGTTGCGCCGGTCGGCCGTGTCCAGGACGGCCAGCTCGGTCGTGGCCCAGTCCAGGGACCGGGCGTGGGCGGGGGAGGAGAGGGCGAGGTGGGTCCAGGTCTGGGTGTCCTCGGGAATCGGGGACCGGTTGATGGTCACCCCGTCGTTGGTGCCGGTGTAGAAGAACCCCCCGGACGGCTCCCACATCTTCCTGACGAAGGCCGCGGCTCGCGCGCGCCGTTCCCGCCACACCTTGTCCCCGGTGAGCCGGGCGAGCTGTCCGAAGAGGCCGATCAGGTCGGTGTTGTGCTCGGTCGAGGTGAAGGGCAGTCTCTCGTCGGCGCCGTCGACGCCGAACTTGTAGCCACCGAGCGGTTCGTCGGTGCGCCCGACGCGCTCGATCCACTCACCGATGCGTACGGCCCCGGTGAGGAAGCGGCGCTCGCCGGTCCGGCGGGCGAGGGCGCTCAGCGCGATACCGGCCCAGGCCATGTCGCCGACGGCCGTGCCGGTGAAGCCGAACTGGGTCCCGACGTTGGCCGTGCCGTCCGCGCGGACGAAGCCGTCCGGCTGCGGGGAGCCGTCGTAGAACGTGTACGGGCCGACGTTGTAGGCCTGGCGCAGCCTGCCGTCGTCGTGGACGGGGTCGTGGGCCTGGGCGTACAGCAGCGCGTCGCCGAGAGCGACGGCTCGGGACCGGCCGTCCACGGTGCGGGACGCGAGCTGCGCCAGGATCGTGAGGGCGTTGTCGTAGACGAACGCGGTGCTGAACAGCCCGGCCTGGTCGGTATAGCTCTGGGCGAGGCGGACCGCGCCGTGACCTGGGTAGGCGTCCATGGCGGCGGCGAGGAAGGCGTACGCCTGGCGCTGGGCAGGCGCTCGGGTCGCCGCCCAGGCCGTGCCGGAGCCGGCCGTGGTGACGGCCGCGGCGCCGACGGCGAGGCCGGTCCCGATCAGAGCACGGCGGCTGAGGACCGGGCGTTGACTGCCGGACATGGGGCTCCTAGGAGGTGGGCGCGGTGCGGGGCGCGACGGCAGGGGCGGCTTTGAGAGCGCTCTCAAACGTGCGCGCTCATTGTGCTGTCGCGTCGGGATCTGGTCAACGCCTGTGACACGAAGGGGCGTTGAGGAGGAGTCGAGGAGGATTCGAGCAGGAAGCGAACGGGCCCCGTTCCCGCTGGTGCGGCGGGGACGGGGCCGTGTGGAGAGAAGGACGGGGGATGGGGGTGGGAGATGGGGGACGGGTCAGAGCGCGGCCGCGGCGTTGTGGAGGTTCTTGGCGGCCAGGGCGAGGCCTTCGGTCTGGGAGTAGGCGGCGTCCTCGTGTTCGATGTTGACGGCCATGTGGGGGTCGATGTCGGCGAGGGCGCGCAGGAACTCGGTCCAGAAGGGGACGTCGTTGCCGAGGCCGACGGCGACGAACTTCCAGGCCGGGTCGTCGGGCCAGGCGTTGCACCAGAAGCCGTAGCCGGTGGGGACCTTGCCGGGGGAGTCGGCGGGGACGCGGGTGAAGGAGGTGTCCAGGACGCCGCGGATGTCGGCGCCGGGGCAGAGGGCGGCGTCCTTGGCGGCGGCGTGGAAGACCAGCGGGCCGAGCCACTTGATGGAGGCGATGACGTCCATGCCCTGCCACATCAGGTGGGAGGGGTCCATCTCGGCGCCGACGTGGGTGGCGCCGGTCTCGTCGACGAGGCGCTTGAGGGTGACTGGGGAGAAGACGACGTTGTGGGGGTGCATTTCTATGGCGACCTTGACGTCGTGGGCCCGGGCGAGGGCGTCGATCTCCTTCCAGAACTCGACGGCCACACCCCACTGGTAGTCCAGGACGTCCATGTAGACGCCGTCCCACGGATTGACGACCCAGGAGGGATACCTGGCGTCGGGGTCGGAGCCCGGCGTACCGGACATGGTCACGACACGCTTGACGCCCAGCAGGCCCGCCAGGCGGATCGTGCGGCGCAGGTCGTCGGCGTGCTTGGGGCCGACGCCCGGGAGGGGGTTGAGGGGGTTGCCGTTGCAGTTCAGGCCGGTCAGTTCCATACCGCGTTCGGCGAAGCCGGCCAGGTACTCCTCGCGGGCGGTGGCGGAGGACAGGAGGAGGTCGACGGGGCAGTGGGGGGAGGGGATGAAGCCACCGGTGTTGACCTCCACGGAGGTCAGACCGTTCTCCTTGAGGATGTCGAGGGCTTCGGCCAGGGGCCGGTCGTGCAGACAGGCGGTGTAGGCACCGAGCTTGAGGGCCATGTGTCCTTTTTCCTTCTCTACGGGCTCTACGGGCTGAAGGGCCCTGCGGGCTCTGCGGGTGGTCAGGCGACGGGCGGGACCATGACGGCGGCGCCCCCGGCCTGGGAGGACTCGACGACGGCCCGGATGATCTCCATGGTCCGCAGCGCGTCGGCGAACGTGGCGCAGGCCGGCAGCGGCTCGGCGACGCCTGCGACCTGGTCGAGGAAGGCACGGGCCTGGTAGGTGAAGTTGTCGCCGTTGCTGGCGCCCACCCCTGGTGCCTCCATGGGGACGCCGCCGGCGAAGTAGGGCAGGTTGGGGCCGGCGATGATCTGGCGGGCACCGCGGGTGCGCGCATCGGGCTGGGCGTCGTCGAAGAGGTACTCGGCGGGCCGGTGCTGGTCGAACGCGGCACGGCCGCCGAGGCCCAGGACGTCGAAGGCGAGCCCGTTGGGCAGGCCGAAGCCGGTGCGGGTCACCGAGAAGGTGCCCACGAGCCCCGACTCGAAGCGGGCCGTGAAAGAGGCCGTGTCCTCGTTCTCCACCTCGCCGAACTCGTCCGAGACGGGAGCGGCGTTGTGCCCGACGACCGCGCCCAGCGGCAACGGACGCTTCGGGATCTGCGTCGACAGCGAGGCGCCGGAGACAGAGACGATCGGCCCGGCGACGTACTCGGCGACGTCGATGACGTGCGAACCGATGTCCCCGAGCGCACCGGAACCGGCACCGCCCTTGAACCGCCAGCTCAGCGGCCCCTTCGGGTCGGTCGCGTAGTCGCACCAGTACCGCCCGCTGAACAGGGTGAGGCCGCCCAGCTCGCCCCGCTGGACGTGCGCACGGATCGCGGCGATACCGGGCGAACGACGGAAGGTGTACCCGACGGCTGTCACGACCTCGGCGGAACGCTCCGCCTCGGCCATCGCACGGGCGTCGTCGAGCGACCCGGCGAGCGGCTTCTCGCACAGCACGTGCTTGCCGGCGGCGACCAGCGCCTCGGCGATGGGGCGGTGCAGGTCGTTGCCCACGACGATGCTGACCGCGTCGATCGTCGGGTCCTCGACGACGGCCTCCCAGGACGGGAGCGCCTTCTCGAACCCGTAGCGGCGGGCGGCGTCCTCGCCGAGCGCCACGTTGGCGTCCGCGATCGCGGCCAGCCGGACCGGCGGCAGACCGGCGCCGAAGACCGTGTTGACGTTGCGGTAACCGGCGGCGTGGCTGCGGCCGGCCATGCCGGCGCCGATCACCGCGACGGAGATGGGCTTGGCGGACGTGGTCATGGCGTGTCCTTGGAGGAGAAGGGGTGATGTCGAAGGTCGGTTGGAGGTGGGGAAGTCGAAGCCGGCGGTGTGCTGGTGGGTGGGTTGGGGCCAGCGGGTGGTGACGACCTTGGGGCGGGTGTGGAAGCGAATGTCTTCGGGGCCGTGGATGGGGGAGTCGCCGATGAGGGAGTCCTTCCAGCCGCCGAAGGAGGCCGGATTCCCTTCTGGATTAGAGCGCTTTAAAAAACGCCCACAGTGAACCCTGCCCCGCGATCGACGACCCCGGGTCGGTCAGGACCAGGCGGCCAGATACTCGGCGATCTTCTCCCGCATGAACACCGACGACTCCTTGGCCCGTTCCTCCCAGGCGAAGACGCAGGCGGTCAGCGTGCCGTCGAAGCCGTTCGCGCGCAGTTCGCGGAAGAGCTCGTCGAAGTCGACCTCGCCCTCGCCCATGTCGAGGTGCTGGTGGATGCGGGCCGTGGTGCCGGGCGGGTTGAGGATGTAGCGGTTGCCGGAGGACGCCGTGTGGTCGAAGGCGTCGGCCAGGTGGACGTGGGTCAGCAGGTCGCCGGCGTACTTGATGATGCCGGGGGCGTCGTTGCCGATGTGGAAGGTGTGCGGGGCGCAGTAGAGGAAACTGACGTCGGGGTGGTTGACGCCCCGGATGAGGTTGACCGCGTCGTAGCCCTTCTCGATGAAGTCGTCCGGGTGTGGCTCCAGCGCGAGCTTGATGCCCTCGCGCTCGAACAGCGGCAGCAGTTCGTCCAGCGACTTCCAGAACTGCGCCTCGCTGCGGTCGGGTTCCTCCGGGCGGCCGTTGAACTCCGAGATCATGCTGTCCACGCCGAGGTCGGCGGCGATCTGGATCGAGCGCTTCCAGTACCGTACGGCGGCCTGCCTGGCGTCCTCGTCCGGGCCGGACCAGCGGAACAGGGGCAGCAGCGAGGAGATGCCGACTCCCGCCGTGTGCAGGGCCTTGCGGAACTTGCGGACCGTGCCGTCGTCCACGCGCGGGTGGCGGAAGAAGGGGATGAAGTCCTCCCGCGGGGACAGCTCGATCCACTCGTAGCCCAACTCGGCCACTACACCGGGGAGTTCGAGCAGGGGGACGTCGCGGATCATGTACGGGTCGAGGGCGATCTTCATGAAGGTGCCTTCACTGGGAGACGGTGGACGCGGTGGAAGAAGACCGTCATGGCGAGGGCGCCGAGGAAGACACCCACCTCCGGGCGCGCCAACAGACGGATGACGAGGCGGAGTTCGGCGGTGCGGCCGTCGGTTTCCCCGGGGCCGGGGGTCGGCGGTGTGGTCATCGCCGGCTCGGCGTGCTGGGTCATGCTCATCACCGGGTGCCCTTCGCGGCGAACTCGGCGATCGTGTCGATGTTCGACTTGTCGACGAAGGCCGGGCCGGTCAGTACGGGTGCCTCACCGCCGCCGCTGTAGTTGCCGTTGGTCCTGTAGAGCCAGAGGGAGTCGACGGCGAGGTATCCCTGCAGGTAGGGCTGCTGGTCGACCGCGAACTGGATGTCGCCCTTCTCGATGCCCGAGACGAGATCCTTGTTGAGGTCGAAGGTGGCGACCTTGGCCTTGCTGCCCGCCTCGGACACCGCCTGCACCGCGGTGAGCGCGATGGGCGCGCCGAGCGTGACCACCTCGTCGATGGAGGAGTCCTGCCTGAGCTTGGCGGTGATCGTCGACTTCACCGACGGCATGTCGGTGCCGTTGACGTAGAGGATCTGCGTCTTGCCGCCGAAGGTCTTCTTCACGCCCGCGCAGCGCTCTTCGAGGTTGACGTCTCCCTGGGCCTGGATCACGCAGAGGGCGTGCTTGGCGCCGGTGCCGTTGAGCTTGTCCCCGAGTGCCTGGCCGGAGACGGACTCGTCCTGGCCGAAGAACGACAGCAGGCCCTGCTGCTTCCAGACGCTCAGGCCCGCGTTGAGGCCGACGACCGGGATGCCGGCCTTCTCCGCCTTGGCGACCACGGCCTTGAGGGCGTCGGGCTTGGCCAGCGTGACGGCGATGCCGTCGACCTTCTGGTCGATGGCGTTCTGCACGAGGTTGGCCTGGTCGCCGGCGTTCTCGTCGTTGGAGTAGATCAGCTTGACGTTGTCCTTGGCGGCGGCGGCCTCGGCGCCCTTGCGGATGGTGTCCCAGAACGTGTCGCCGGAGGGCGCGTGGGTGACCATCGCGATCGTCATACGGGGGGTGTCGGCCTTGCCTGCGGAGACGTTGCCCGCCTCCTCCTCGGCCTTCTTGCCGCCGGAGCTGCTGGAACAGCTCGCGAGGGCCAGAGCGGTCGCGGCGGCCACGGCCACGGCGGGGACGATTCTGCGGGAAGGGAGCAGGGGTGTGCGGTTCATGTTGCGTGCACCTCACTGTGCGACGGGGGAGGGGAACGGGCCGGCGGCTGTGGGGTGGGGTCGCGGGCGCGGCTCAAAGGCGCGAGGCGTCAGGCGCGAGGCGTGAGTGTGCCGCACTCCCGAGCCGGTCCGGGGACTGACTTTGTCGGTACAACAGGATCTTTTAAAGCGCTTTAAGTGCTGGTACTATCAGTCCGGTTTCACGGGTGTGTCAAGGGCGTGGCGCGAAGAGATTCGCCGGGGAGGTCGCAGTGGGCGATGTCGATTCCGGTCCTCAGCCGAACGGCGCGGGCAGACGCCCCCGGCTGGAGGACGTGGCCGCGCGGGTCGGTCTGTCCACCGCGTCGGTGTCCCTGGTGCTGCGCGGAGTCCCCGGCCCCAGCGAACGCACCCGGCAGCGTGTGCTGAAGGCGGCCGCCGAACTCGGCTACCAGCCCGACCGCACCGCCAGCCTGCTGGCCAGCCGGCGCACCCGGCTGCTCGGCGTCATGGTCGACATCCACAGCCCGTTCCACGCCGAGCTCGTCGAACATCTGCACACGGCCGCCGAGGAGGTCGGCTACGACCTCGTCCTCAGCACCCAGACCCGCACCCGTGACGAGCACACCGCCGTCGAGACGCTGCTGGCCTTCCGCAGTGAGGCCCTGATCCTGCTCGGTCCCACCGCCCCCGCGGACACCCTCGCCGCCCTCGACCGCAAGTCCCCGGTGATCGCCGTCGGCCGGCGGATAGCCGAGGCCGCCCTGGACGTGGGGCGCCCCCCCGCCCCCCCC
>NZ_JBNCAQ010000031.1:0-122037 GCF_049808595.1 Streptomyces aurantiaciflavus
GCCGCCGGCCATGTGGTTGGTGAGTTCTTCGAGGCTGACCTGGCTGCGGTCGGCGGAGAGTTCCATGGTGCCCAGGCGCAGGACGCTGAAGTGGTCGCCGACCATGTAGGCGTGGTGGGGGTTGTGGGTGATGAAGATGACGCCGAGGCCGCGGTCGCGGGCGGCGGCGATGTACTTCAGGACCACGCCGGACTGTTTGACGCCGAGGGCGGCGGTGGGCTCGTCGAGGATGAGGACGCGGGCGCCGAAGTGGACGGCGCGGGCGATGGCGACGCACTGGCGCTGGCCGCCGGAGAGGGTGCCGATGGGCTGCTCGAGGTCGTCGAGGACGATGCCCATGTTGCGCAGTTCCTCGTCGGCGGTCTTCTTCATCGTGTCGATGTCGAGACGGCGGACGGGCCAGGGTCCCTTGGTGATCTCGGAGCCGAGGAAGAAGTTGCGCCACACCGGCATCAGGGGGACGGTCGCCAGGTCCTGGTAGACGGTGGCGATACCGCGGTCCAGGGCTTCACGCGGGGTGGAGAAGCGCACCGGTTCGCCGTCGACGCGGAACTCGCCCTCGGTGTGCTGGTGCAGGCCCGAGATGATTTTGATGAGGGTGGACTTGCCGGCGCCGTTGTCGCCGAGGACGCAGGTGACCTTGCCGGGGTGGACTTCGAGGCTCACGCCGTGCAGAGCGCGGATGTTGCCGTAGGACTTGCCCGCGTTGCGCAGTTCGACGAGCGGGCGGTCGCCGTCCGCGGGGGGCGTGTCCGCGAGGATGGCGCCGTGGGTGCCGGTGTTGTCGGTCGTCATGGGGGTGGTCACCTCCGGGTCGCCGTGCGCTGGACCCACAGATTGATGAGGACGGCGCCGAGGAGCATCACGCCGAGGAAGGCCTTGAACCAGTCGGGGTTCCAGCCGGCGTAGACGATGCCCTGCTGGACCATGCCGAACATGAAGGCGCCGAAGACCGGGCCGATGGCGGAGCCGTAGCCGCCGGTGAGCAGGCAGCCGCCGATGACGGCCGCGGCGATGTAGATCAGCTCCTGCCCGACGCCCTCGCCGGACTGCACGGTGTTGAAGGAGAACAGCTGGTGCATGCCGACGAACCAGGCGCCGAAGCCGACCAGCATGAACAGGGAGATCTTGGTGAAGGTGACCGGGACGCCGACGGCCCGCGCGGACTCCTTGTTGCCGCCGACGGCGAAGATCCAGTTGCCGTACTTGGTGCGCAGCAGCACCCAGGTGGCCAGCGCCGCGAAGACCAGCCACCACACGACGGTGATCTTCACGTTGACGCCGCCGATCTCGAACGTCGAGGCGAAGACGGCCTTGGCCTGGTCGAAGCCGTCCATGTCGCTGATGTCGTCGGTGGCGACGTTGCCGGTGACCAGCTTGGTCACCGCCAGGTTCACACCCTGCAGGATCAGGAACGTGCCGAGGGTGACGAGGAAGCTGGGCAGGCCGGTCCTGACCAGCATCCAGCCGTTGAACAGGCCCACGGCGAGCGAGAACACCAGGGCGAGGATCACGCCCATCCACACGTTCAGCGTCAACTGGTAGCTGAGCATGGCCGCGGTGAGCGCCGAACTGATCACGGCGACACCGGACGACAGGTCGAACTCGCCGCCGATCATCAGCAGGGCCACGGGCAGCGCCATGATCCCGATGGTCGACGACTGGTAGAGGATGTTGGCCATCGAGCTGCCGTCGCGCACCGGCGACGCGGTGATGAGGAAGAACACGTACACCGCGACGGCGCCGAGGAAGACGCCCACCTCGGGACGGGCCAGCAGTCTGAGGGCCAGGGGTCGTCGGGTCGTCCGGCCGTCGGTTTCCTTCGGGCCGGAGGCCGGCGGTGCGGTCACCGCCGGCTCGGCGTGCTGGGTCATGATCCTCACCGAGTGCCCTTCGCGGCGTAGTTGGCGACCGCCTCGACGTTGGACTTGTCGACGAAGGCCGGACCGGTGAGCACCGGCTGCTCGCCACCGCCCATGTAGTTGCCGTTGTTCTTGTAGAGCCACAGCGAGTCGACGGCCAAGTAGCCCTGGAGGTAGGGCTGCTGGTCGACGGCGAACTCGATGGTGCCCTTGCTGATGGCTCCGGTCAGGTCCTTGTTGAGGTCGAAGGTGGCGACCTTGGCCTTGCTGCCCGTCTCGGACACGGACTGCGCGGCCGTCAGCGCGATCGGCGCGCCGAGCGTGATGACGTGGTCGATGGAGCTGTCCTGCTTGAGCTTGGCGGTGATCGTCGACTTCACGGACGGCATGTCGGTGCCGTTGACGAAGAGGTTCTCGATGGATCCGGAGAACGTCTTCTTCACACCGTCGCAGCGCTGGGTGAGGCCGATGTTGCCCTGCTCCTGGATGACACAGACGGCCTTCTTGGCGCCGAGGGTGTTCAGGCGGTTGCCGAGGGCCTCGCCGGCCACCGTCTCGTCCTGGCCGAAGAACTCGAGCAGACCGAGCTTCTTCCACTCGCTCACACCGGAGTTGAGGCCGACCACGGGTATGTTCGCGGACTTCGCCTTGCTGATGACGTCCTTGAGGGCGTCGGGCTTGGCGAGGGTGACGGCGATGCCGTCGACCTTCTGGTCGATGGCGTTCTGGACCAGGTTGGCCTGGTTGCCGGCGTTGGGGTCGGCGGAGTAGATCAGCTTGACGTTGTCCTTGGCGGCCGCGGCCTCGGCGCCCTTGCGGACGATGTCCCAGAAGGTGTCGCCGGGCGACTGGTGGGTCACCAGCGCCACCGTCATCTGGGGCGTGGTGGCCTTGCCCGCGGAGGCGTCGCTCCCCCCTTCCTCGGCCTTCTTGCCACCGGAACTGCTGGAGCAGCCCGCGAGGGTCAGGGCCACCGCCGCGGCCATGGCCACGACCGGGGCGATTCTGCGGGAGCGGGGGGAAGAGCTTTCCATCTTTCCTGCACCTCACTGTGCGACAGGGGAAACGACGGGGAAGGGGAGTCAGCCTGGGAGGTTCCGGTGCCCCCATCCTCTGAGGTCCTGCACCGTACCGCTGTTGGCACGGGATCCAATCCCCTGGGGCTGCCCCTGTCAATACTTTGTTAGGACATCATTTCACGAGCAGGTCCGAATGTAAGAACAAAGCATTGACAGCACGGGTCACAGGGCCCTACACCTGAGGAACGATCTCTACCCCGTGCGCATGGGCGTCACCCATCACCCCAGGAGGTGCCCCGATGGCGAAGACCGGCGACCGCACCCGTGTCGCGTCCGGCTCCGCGGTCGACACGCTGCCCTTCGAGCTGGACCGCACCAGCCCGGTGCCGCTCTACTACCAGCTCGCCCAGCAGTTGGAGGCGGCGATCGAGCACGGGGCCCTCGCCCCCGGCAACCTGCTGGGCAACGAGATCGACCTCTCGACCCGCCTCGGCCTGTCCCGCCCGACGGTCCGCCAGGCGATCCAGTCCCTGGTCGACAAGGGCCTGCTGGTGCGCCGCCGCGGAGTGGGCACACAGGTGGTGCACAGCCAGGTGAAACGGCCGCTGGAACTGAGCAGCCTCTACGACGACCTGGAGGCGGCCGGACAGGGGCCGACCACGCACGTCCTGCGCAACGAACGCGTCCCGGCGACCGCCGACGTCGCCGCCGCCCTGGGGATCGCGGAGGGCGCCGAGGTCACGCTCCTGGAGCGGCTGCGCTCGACGCACGGCCAGCCGGTGGCGTTCCTGTGCAACTACCTGCCCCCGGCGCTGCTGGACCTCGACACACAGCGGCTGGAGGAGACGGGTCTGTACCGGCTGCTGCGCGCGGCGGGCATCACGCTGCACAGCGCCCGGCAGACCATCGGCGCCCGCTCCGCCGGCGCCGAGGAGGCCGCCCTGCTCGCGGAGGAGGAGGGGGCGGCCCTGCTGACCATGCAGCGCACCGCGTACGACGACACCGGGCGGCCCGTCGAGTACGGGACGCACATCTACCGCGCGTCCCGCTACGCGTTCGACTTCCAACTGCTGGTCAGACCCTAGGACACGGCCGCGTCGGCCTTACCGCGGCGCCATCCGCAGGGCGCCGTCCATGCGGATCGTCTCCCCGTTGAGGTAGTCGTGGTCGACGATCGCCAGGGCGAGCCTGGCGTACTCCTCGGGCTGCGCCAGGCGGCGCGGGAAGGGGACGCCGGCGGCGAGCGAGGCGCGGAACTCCTCCGACACGGTGGCCAGCATCGGTGTCTCCACGATGCCCGGGGCGATGGTGCACACACGGATGCCGTACTGCGCGAGGTCGCGGGCCGCGGGCAGGGTCAGGCCGACGACGCCGCCCTTGGAGGAGGAGTAGGCGGCCTGGCCGATCTGGCCGTCGTAGGCGGCGATGGAGGCGGTGTTGACGATGACGCCCCGCTGGCCGTTCTCGTCGGCCTCGGTCTCGGCGATGGCCTCGGAGGCGAGCGCGAGCACGTTGAAGGTGCCGATCAGGTTGATCTGGATCACCTTGGCGTACAGAGCGAGGTCGTGGACGCCCTTCTTGCCGAGGATCCGCATCGACGGGCCGATGCCGGCGCAGTTGACGACCGTGCGCAGCGGGACGCCTGCGCCGGCCGCGGTGGCGACGGCGGCGCGGACCTGCTCGGGGTCGGTGACGTCGGCCGCGACGTAGGTGACGCCGGCGACCTCGGGGGCCTTGTCGACGCCGTCCTTGAGGTCGAGGGCGAAGACCGTCGCGCCCCGCTCGGCGAGGGCCTTGGCGGTGGCCGCGCCGAGGCCGGACGCACCGCCGGTGACGAGGGCGGCGGTGTTCTCGAGCTGCATCATCACTCCTTGCCGAGGGCGGTGAGGACACCGCCCTCGCTCCGGTCCAGCGCACGGGAGATGATCATGCGCTGGATCTGGTTGGTTCCTTCGAAGATCTGCATGACCTTCGCCTCGCGCATGTAGCGCTCGACGGGGAAGTCGCGCGTGTATCCGTACCCGCCGAGCACCTGCACGGCGTCCGTGGTCACCTTCATGGCGTTGTCGGTGGCCACCAGCTTGGCGATGGACGCCTCCCGGGTGAAGGACAGTCCGAGGTCCTTGAGACGGGCGGCGGACAGCGCGGTGGCGCGCGCCGACTCGATCGCGGCGCCCATGTCGGCGAGGACGAACGCCAGCCCCTGGTGCTCGATGATCGGCTTGCCGAAGGTCTCCCGCTCACGGGCGTAGCGCACCGCGTGGTCGAGGGCGCCCTGGGCGAGGCCGGTGGCGACGGCGGCGATGCCGAGGCGGCCGCAGTCGAGGGAGGCGAGCGCGATCTTCAGGCCCTGCCCCTCCTCCCCGATCCGCCGCTCGACCGGCACCCGGACGTCGTCGAGCCGCATGGTGGCCGTCGCCGACCCCGTCAGCCCCATCTTCCGCTCCGGCGGATCGGCGCTGAGACCGGGGGTGCCGGCCGGGATCAGGAAGCAGGAGATGCCATGGGTGCGGTCGTCGGAGGTGCGGGCCATGACGGTGTAGAAGTCGGCGTAGCCGCCGTGGGTGGTCCACGCCTTGGCGCCGTTGAGGACGTACGAGTCCCCGTCGCGCACGGCGCGGGTGCGCATGGCCGCCGGGTCGGAACCGGCGTGCGGCTCGGACAGGCAGTACGCGCCGAGGAGTTCCCCGCCCAGCATCTCCGGCAGCCACGTGCGCCGCTGCTCCTCGGTGCCGAACCGGGCGAGCGGGAAGCAGGAGAGCGCGTGCACCGAGATGCCCACCGCGACGCTCGACCAGACCGCGGCGACCTCCTCCAGCACCTGGAGATAGACCTCGTACGGCTGTCCCGCCCCGCCGTCCTCCTCGGCGAACGGCAGCCCGAGCAGCCCGCTGCGCCCGAGGGTGCGGAAGACGTCCCGGGGGAAGGCCCCGTCCGCCTCCGCGTCGGCGACCCGGGGTGCGAGTTCCTTGGCGGCGAGGGTGCGCGTGAGCTGGATGAGATCGACGGCTTCCTCGGTCGGAAGGGCGCGAGTGGCAGGCATGGCGACCTCCACGAGTAGTACTGGGAATGATACTGCGGTGTGTACGAACGTATCATTCACAGTACGGCAACGGGGTGTGCCACAGCACCCCGGAATCAGGTGGACAGTCAGACCGGAACCGATCAGCGACCGGACGACACGGCGTGCACGATCAGCGAGGCGAGCTGCTCGTACGCCTCCGCGTCGGTCAGCCCGGCGCGGGCCTTCAGCTCGCCCTGCTGGATCTGCCGCATGGTCGCGGCGGCGACCTCCCCGACGAACGCGGTGTGCACGTCCCGGAAGGCGCCGCCGGAGACCCCCTCGGCGATCAGCTGCCGCACCCGCTCCGCGGCCATCCGGGTGTTGGCCTCGTACACCTCGCGGGCGGGCGGGAAGTCCGCGACGTCGTCGAGGAACCGGCGGGAGAGGGGGCGCAGCTGTTCGGCCACCGCGGTCAGGTACACGCGGACCCGGTCCGACGGGTCGACGGTCTGCGCCACCCGCTTCTCCACGGCCTCGGTGGCCGTGCGGAAGTAGTGCTTGGCCGCCTCGACCACCAGCCCCTGCTTGCTGCGGGCGAGCTGGTAGAGCGTGGTCTTCGAGCAACGCAGCCGCTCGGCCAGGTCGTCGAGGGTGAGATCCGAGAACCCCTCCGCCGTGAGCAGCGCGACGAGTCGTTCCAGCAGGTCGGCCTGTCGGGCGGTACGGCGGGTGGACGGCATGATCCCAGCGTAGCCTCCCTGGTTACTCCACAGTCATCAGTGGACGGCGTCCAGCCGGGCCCGCTGGTCCTCGGTCAGCTCCAGGTCCACCGCCGCGAGGTTCTCCTCCAGTTGCGCCACCGACGACGCGCCGGCCAGCGGGACGACGGGCAGCTCCCCGCCCAACTGCCAGGCCAGTACGACCTGGTTGACGCTCGCGCCGGTCTCGCGCGCGACGTCGCGCAGGACGGCGAGCCGGGCCGGGGTGCCCGGGTGGTCGTAGTCCGGGGGCAGGGGCCGGTCCTGGCGGGTGTACGCGCCCTTGAGCAGCGGCGAGTAGGCGACCAGGGTCAGGCCGGGCTCGGCCCGCAGGTAGCCGAGCAGTTCGGCTCCGGCGTGACCGAGACTGCCGTCCGGGAAGAGGTCGTCGGGGATGTCGGTGCGCGGGCGCAGATGGCTGTACTGGTACTGGAGCACCTCGTAGCCGGGCAGCCCGGCCGCGGCGACGAGGGCGCGTGCCCGCTCCACCCGCCAGATCGCCTGGTTGCTCACCCCGAGCAGCCCGACCGTGCCCTCGGCCACGAGCGCGGCGAAGCCCTCGACGGTCTCGCGCTGCGGGACCGTGTGGTCGTCGATGTGCGCGTAGAGCAGATCCAGCTTCTCGACACCGAGCCGTTCCCGGCTGCGTTCGGCGGACTCCCGGATCACCTTCGCCGACAGGCCCTCGGCGTTGTCGGTGTAGCCGGTGCCCGGGGCGAGCGGCCGGGCGCCGAGCTTGGTGGCGATGACGATCTCGTCCCCGACGCCCCGGCTGCGCCGCCAGCGCCCGAGCAACTCCTCGCTCTGGCCGCCTTGGCCACCGTCCACCCAGAACGCGTAGTTGTCGGACGTGTCGACGAAGTTCCCGCCGGCCTCGACATACCGGTCGAGGATCGCGAAGGACGTCTCCTCGTCCGTCACCGACCCGAACAGCATCGCGCCGAGCGCGAGCACGCTGACCTCGCGGCGGGTGGCGGGGTCGGTCCCGATGGTGCGGTACCGCATGGTGAACCCTCCCGTTCGGCCGGCGGTCCGTCGCCGGCTCGCTCAGGAGTCTTCATGTTGAAGTGCGCTTCAAGGCAAGGGGGCCGTCTCGTCCGGGACGCGCACCCGGGCGGCGGTCCTCGCCGCGATGTCCTCGACGGTGACCCCGGGCGCCGTCCCGACGAGCGCCGGGCCGTCGTCGGTGGCGTCGAGGACGCCGAGGTCGGTGATGATCCGATGGAGGCAGCGCTCGCCGGTGAGCGGGAGCGTGCACCGCTCGACGATCTTCGGGGAGCCGTCCTTGGCCGTGTGTGGCCCGGATCAGCACGTCGGGGATGCCGCTGAGGCCGAAGCCGCCGACGGCCGGCGACGCCCCGTCGGGGACGTCGGCGACCGCCTCCGCGGCGCTCGCGCGGACCGCGTCCATGGCGGAGTGCCTTTCTGTCGTACGTCGGTGCGGGTTCAGGCGTCCGGACGCACGGCGTCCGAGATCGGCTTGGCGCCGCCGTGCGCGGTGAGGCCGCCGTCGACCGGGATCTCGGCGCCCGTGATGAAGCCGGACTCGTCGGACAGGAGGAACACCACGAGCGGGGCGACGTCGTCCACGCTCCCGGTACGGCCCAGCGGTGTCCCGAGGAGGTTGGCCTCGCGGAACGCGGGCGCGGCGGAGGCGGTCATGTCCGTCTCGATGAAACCGGGATGGACGGTGTTCACCCGGATGCCGCGCGGCCCCAGTTCCATGGCGGCGGTCCGCGACAGGCCGCGCAGCGCCCACTTGCTGGTGGTGTACGCGACCGGGTAGTGGGCGGTCAGCGCCGCCGACGAACCCACGTTCACGATCGACGCGCCCGCGCGCATCAGCGGCACCAGGTGCTGGATGCCCAGGAGCGGGCCGGTGACGTTGACGGCGTGGACCCGGGCCATGTCCTCGGGGCGTACGTCGTCGATACGGGCGCGCCAGGTGACGCCCGCGTTGTTGACCAGGCCGTGCACCTGTCCGTACGCCTCGCGCAGCTCGGCGGCCAGTTCCGCCCAGTCCCGCTCGCTGGTGACGTCGAGGCGGCGGCAGCCGGGGGCCTCCGTCACGTCGGTGGCGATCACCCGGGCGCCCTCCCGGGTCAGCGCCTCGGCCTCCGCGGCGCCCTGGCCGCCGGCCGCGCCGGTGACCACGACGACCTTGCCGGGCAGTCTCCCCGAGCCTCCGGCCGGGAGGGGCCCTGAGGGGTGCGGGTCGGTCACGGCCGCTCCCGGGTGCGTCGGCGGGCGGCGGGGAGCGGGACGGGATCGGCGCCGGCGACCACGGTGTTGGAGACGGTGCCGACGCCCTCGACGGTGAGGGTGACCGTGTCGCCGGGCCGCAACGGCGGCGGGTCCTGCCTCCCCCGTACGCCCCACAGCTCCGCCAGGCAGCCGCCGTTGCCGCAGGTCCCGGAACCGAGGACGTCACCGGGGCGGACGACGGTGCCGCGTGAGGCGTAGGCGACCATCTCCTCGAAGGTCCAGCTCATGTGGGACAGCAGGTCCTCGCCGACCACCTCGCCGTTGATCTCCGCGGTCAGCGCCAGGCGCAGGAAGCCGTCCGCGTCGCGGTACTGCTCCAGCTCGTCGGCGGTGACCAGGTACGGGCCGAGGGTGGTGGCGGTGTCCTTGCCCTTGCAGGGGCCGAGGCCGACCTTCATCTCGGCGGACTGCAGGTCGCGGGCGGACCAGTCGTTGAGGACGGTGTAGCCGACGATGTGGTCGCGGGCCTGCTCGGGGGTGAGGTCGCGGCCCTCCGTCCCGATCACGGCGGCGACCTCGAGTTCGAAGTCGAGGACGCCCGACCCCGGGGGCACGGGGATGTCGTCGTGCGGGCCGTACACCGCGTAGGGGTTGGTGAAGTAGAACGTCGGCGCCGCGTACCACCGCTCCGGCACTCCGGCGGCCCCGTCCACGGACCGCCGTACGCCCTCCACGTGCTCCTCGAACGTGACGAAGTCCCGCACGGTGGGCGGCTGGAGCGGGGGCAGGAGCCGTACCTCGCAGACGTGGGGGCCGGCCGGGACGTCGAGCATGTCGGTGCCCGCGTCGAGCAGTCGCGGCAGGCCGCCCCCCTGGGCGAGCAGTCCGGTCAGCGAGTGCACTCCGGGCAGGGGGCGGAGCGTGCCGTCCTCGTCGACGACGGCCACATGGTGTCGGTCGTGGTGTTCGTATGTGGCGAAACGCATGGGAGGGGTCCTGTCGGCGGGCGGGCGGGTGCGAAGGCCCGGGGGGCGCGGCGGGCAGTCGGGGCGTGACCGGGGATCGCCGCGCCCCCGGTGGCTCGGGGACCTCGCCGGTCCCGGTCGGCGTGGGCGGACGCCGGACGGTCAGACCGGCGGGGCGACGAACACGCCGCGGTCGACGTCGTTGAACGACTCCTTGGCGACCAGTTCGTTCATCGGGTTCGCGGTGCCCCACTGGTCGGTGACCTCGGGCTGGGAGAAGTCGTAGACGTGGGGGTGCCAGGTGTCCTCGTCCAGCACTTCGAGCTCCGTCGTGTACTCGACGGTGTTGCCGTGGGGGTCGAGGAAGTAGGTGAAGGTGTTGTCCCCGGCCATGTGCCGGCCCGGACCCCAGATCTTCCTGAAGCCGGCCCGCATCACGCGGCCGGAGCCGCGCATGTACTCGTCCAGGCCGCGCATCTCGAAGGAGACGTGGTGCAGGGAGGTGTGCGGGCCCTTCGCGAGGGCCATGGAGTGGTGCTGGTCGCTGATCCGCATGAAGTGCATGACCTCGCCCATGTGCGGCGAGCTCAGGGTGTCGGAGAGGCGGAAGCCGAGGTGGGTCTCGTACCACTCACGCGTCTTGTCGAGGTCCGGCGAGTTGAGCACGACGTGCGACAGCTTGACCGGGATCGACTCCTTCTCCTCGATCTTGCGGTGCTGCCGTACCTCCACGTCCGCGGAGACCTCGACGGTGCGGCCGTCGACGTCGAAGAAGCGGAAGCCGTAACCGCCGCCGGGGGTCTCGACCCTGTCCGGCCGGGAGATCAACCGCACGCCCCCGGCGAGGAGTCGCTCGGCGAGGGTGTCCACGTCGGCCGCGCTCGCGGCGCCGTAGGAGACCAGGTCGAGGCGCTTCTCCTCGGCCTTGCGCAGCCGGACGACGTACTGCTCGGGGCTGCCCTCGGCGGCGAGGAAGGAGATGCCGGAGTCCTCGGCGACCTTGGTCAGGCCCCACACGCCGGCGTAGAAGTCGAGCTGCTTGTCGTAGTCGGGCACGGCGAGGTCGACGTGCCGCAGATGGGTGAGCAGGCGGTCGCTCATGGGGGGGGATCCTCCTCAGGCGAGGTCGAGCAGGGCGACGGCGTTCTTGCCGCGGACGGCGTGGAAGTCGGTGTCGGGCAGGTCCGCGGCGCGCAGCGCGCCCAGCGGGTCCTCGGTGCCCATGTCGAAGGGGAAGTCGGAACCGAGCAGGACCCGTTCCGGACCGGCGGCCCGGACCAGTTCCCGCAGGACGTGCGGATCGTGGACGAGGGAGTCGAAGTACAGCCGCTTCAGGTAGCTGCTCGGCTCATGGGCGCAGTCCCGGGCGTCGGGGCGGACCCGCCAGGCGTGGTCGGAGCGGCCGATGTGCGTGGGGAGGTAGCCGCCGCCGTGCGCCGCGATCAGCTTCAGTCGCGGATGGCGGTCCAGGACCCCGGAGAAGATCAGGTGGGAGAGGGCGACGGCGTTCTCGGTGGGCTGGCCGACCGTGTTGGACAGGTACCACCGGTCCAGGCGTTCGTCGAGGGTGCAGCCGAACGGGTGCAGGAAGACCAGGGCGCCGGTCTCCTCCGCGCGCGCCCAGAACGGGGCGAGCCGTGGGTCGGAGAGTTCCACCTCCCGGGTCCCGCCCGGCCCTGGCGCGTGGGAGGAGATCTCCACGCCCCTCAGTCCCTGGTCCAGCGCGTGGTCGAGCAGCGCGACCGCGAGGCCGGGGTGCTGGAGGGGGATCAGGCCCAGGCCGGGCAGCCGGTCGGGAGCCTCGGCGCAGTGCGCGGCGGTGCCCTCGTTGGCCAACCGGCAGATCTCCTCGGCCAGTTCGGGGTCGGCCCAGTAGTGGTAGTGACCCGGCGAGGGGCTCACCAGCTGCACGTCCACGCCGGCCGCGTCCATGGCCGCCAGGCGCACGGCGGCGTCCGTCAGCCGGGGCACGCGCTCACCGACCATGGGGCCGTTCACGGCGAGGGCCGCCGGGCCGTTGCGGCGGGCGTCGAGGTCCCGGGCCTCCGCGAGGCCGGGGTGACCGGCGACGGCCTCCTCGACCCTGGGCAGCAGGACGTGCGCGTGCACGTCGACGGTGGGCGCCGTCACGGCAGCTCCTTCAGGAAGTTCATCGTGCGGCCGATCAGCCCGGGGACGTCGGCGTCGCGCACTCCGTCCAGCTGCCACTGGCCGATCTGCACGGACGCCTCGACGACGGTCCGGACCCGGGGGACACGGCGGTCGTGGTAGCTCTGGAACAGCTCCTCGTCCCAGTCCCGTCCGCTCGTGAGCAGCTCGGCGAGCACGAGGGCGTCCTCCAGGGACATGGCCGCGCCCTGCGCGATCGTGGGCGGGCAGCAGTGGGCGGCGTCGCCGACGAGGACGACCCGGCCGCGATGCCAGGAACCCTCGACCAGCATCCGGGTGAACCAGGTGTAGTTGACCTGCTTCGGGTCGGTGATGTGCTGGGTGATCTCCGGCCAGGCCCCGCCGTACGCCCGCGCCAGGCGGCGCATCTCGTCGGCCTGGTCGGCCTCGTCGACGGACGCGCGGTCGCGGCACCCCTCGACGAGGTACGCGTACAGGGTGTTCTCGCCGGTGGGGGTGTAGCCGGCGATGTAGGCGGGGCCGCCGTAGGCGAGGTCGGTGCGTACCACGCGCTCGGGCCGTGGAGCGGCGATGCGCCAGATGCCCATGCCGGTCGGTTCGGGCTTGTCGGTGATGCCGATCGCGGCGCGGGTGGCGGAGTTGAGGCCGTCGGCGGCGATCACCAGGTCGTAGCGGCCCTCGCCGCCGTCGCTGAAGCGCACCCGGACGCCGTCGGCGTCCTGCTCCAGGGACTCGGCGGTGGTGCCCAGGCGCACGGTGGCGCCGGAGGCGCGGACCGCGTCGATGAGGATCTGCTGGAGCTGGGGGCGCCGCATGCCGAGGGTGGCGGGCAGGTCGTCGCCGCCGGTCCTGATGTCCTCGGCGACGTGCAGCACCGTGCCGTCGGGGGCCGTGATGCCGAGGGTGCCGAAGGGAAATCCCGAGGCCTCCACCTGTTCCCACAGGCCCAGTTCGCGCAGCACGCGCAGGGCGTTGCCGTGCAGGGTGATGCCGGATCCGGTGGTGGCGTTCCAGTCGGGTCTGGCCTCGATCAGGTCCACGGCGACGCCGGCGCGGCGCAGCAGGACGGTGACCGCGTTGCCGGAGGCGCCGCCGCCGACGACCAGGACGACGGGGGTCCCCCCGCTCGAGCCAAGTCGAGAGTGGGGGAGGGTGGGGCTGTCAGCCATGTCGGGGATACCTCCCGGGGTTGGGCCGCGCGGCTTCGGGCGGCGGGGGTGCGGCTCGCCCGCGAGGAGCGCGGGCCAGGGGGTGCGGCGGGTCACCCGGCGAAGCGGGTGGAGTGGGGGGTGGAGCGGATGGAGCGGTGCGGGCCGGACGCGCCGCCGCTGTCCGGGGAGGGACGGCGCATCCGGCGGCTCGGTGGGCTACTTGACGGCGATGGGGTTGACCGGGGAGCCGACGGCTCCGGTGATCGGCAGGGGCGCGGCGGTGAGCCAGAACTCGTACACGCCGTCCGCCGCGCAGTCCTCGGCGAGGGCGTCGAGGTCCCACATCTCGCCGATGAGCAGGCCCATGTTGGGGATGACGACCTGGTGCAGCGGCTGGAAGGCGTTCTCGAACTCGTTGGGCCTGACCTCGAAACCCCAGGTGTCGGTGGCGATCGCGGCGATCTCGGTGCGGTGCAGCCAGCCGGCGGTGGTGAACGACAGGCCGGGCGCGGGACCGCCCGCGTAGTCGCCCCAGCCGTCGCGCCGGGCGCGGGCGAGGTGACCGGTGCGGACGAGGACGATGTCGCCGCGGCCGACGGTCACCCCGTGGGTTTCGGCGGTCTGCTCGAGGTGCTCCTCGGTGACGGCGAAACCGTCGGGCAGCTCGTCCGTGCCGACGACCCGGCCCACGTCCAGCAGCACCCCGCGCCCGGCCACGTACGGGGCCATGTGCTCGATGCCGGTGACGAGGTCGCCGTCGGAGGTGACGACCTGCTCGGCCGCACGTCCGTTCCACGCCTTGCCGTGGTCGAAGATGTGCCCGAGCCCGTCCCACTGGGTGGAGCACTGCAGCGGCATCGCGATCACGTCGTCCGCGCCGCCGATGCCGTGCGGGAAGCCCTGGTTGCCGAGGGCGGCGTCGGTGCCCGTGTCGAGCATGGTGTGCACGGGGTTCGTCCGCCGGCGCCAGCCCTTCTGCGGCCCGTTCATGTCGAACCGCTGCGAGAGGGAGAAGCTGACACCCCGGTGTACCAGGGCCGCTCCCTCGCGCCGCTTGGCCTCGTCGAGGAAGTTCAGCGTGCCGAGGACGTCGTCCTCGCCCCAGCGCCCCCAGTTCGAGTACGCCTTGGCGGCCTCGGCGATCGCGCCCTCGGGGTCGTGACGGTCCGGGCTCACGACTGCTCCTCCACACACCGCGTGCGCTGCACGCCCAGACCGGTGATCGACCCCTCCATGACGTCGCCGTCGCGCAGCAGCCGCCCCCAGTGGATGCCGTTCCCGGCCGGGCTGCCGGTCAGCACGAGGTCGCCGGGCAGGAGGCGGGCGGTCTGCGAGATGTACGACACCAGCCGCGCGACGCCGAAGAGCATGTCCTTGGTGGACTCGTCCTGCATGGTCCGGCCGTTCAGCTTCAGCGTGACCCGCAGGTCACCCGGGTCGGCGATCGACTCGGCGGGGACGATCCAGGGCCCGAGCGGGGTGAAGCCGGGGGCGTTCTTGCAGCGCAGCCAGTCGGTGCCGATGGCCTTCATGTCCCGGCGGAAGACGGTGGCGCGGTCGGTGAGGTCGTTGGCGATCGTGTAGCCGGCGACGTACTCCAGGGCCTCCTCGACGGACACCCGGTGCGCGGGCCCGGCGATGACGGCCGCCAGCTCCAGCTCCCAGTCCGGCTGCTCGGCCCAGGAGGGGAGCACGACGTCGTCGTACGGGCCGGCGACGGTGGTGGGCAGACCGACGAAGACGTACGGCAGGTCCTCGGCGGCCCGGCGGTCCATGACGGCCGCGATCTCCGCGCGCGCCTCCTCGACCGTGCGGGGGTCGTCGGGGGCGCGGTGGGCGACCTCCAGGTCGATCACGTGCTGCCGGTAGTTGGCGCCGGACTGGAAGATCTGGCGGGGCTCGACCGGCGCGTGCACCCGCAGGCCCTCCAGCGGCCGCCAGTCGAGGGCGTCGTCGGCGGCGAGGGTGTGCAGGACGGGGAGGGTCTCCTCCCACCGTTCCAGTACGGCCCGCACCCCGGACGGCGACCGGTCCAGGGCCCTGCTCAGGTCGAGTACGCGGCCGTCGGCCAGGAGAGCGGGAAACGGCTCCCCGCCCGGAGCGGAGACGGTGCCGAGCGCGAACGGGCCGGCAGGTTGCGCGAGCGTTGCCATCAGATGTCCTCCTGCTGGGTTGCGGTCTACTCTGAGCCCGAACGGCGAATCACGGAAATCAATCTTGTGGATGCACCACATCCACGCTGTGGATACCTCTCGGCTTGCTAGGCGGTGCCCCGTTGAACCTGTCCCGACTCGACCTGAACCTGGTCGTGGCCCTGCGGGCGCTGCTCGAGGAGCGCAACGTCACCCGGGCCGGCGAGCGCGTCGGACTGAGCCAGCCCGCGATGAGCGCGGCCCTGGCCCGGCTGCGCCGCCATTTCGACGACGAACTGCTCGCCCGGACCGGCAACTCCTACGAGCTGACCCCGCTCGGCGTCGCGCTGCGCGACCGCAGCGCCACGGCGTGCGACCTGTTGGAGCGCGTCTTCGCCAGCCAGGCCGACTTCGACCCGGCCGCCGAGACCCGCGAGTTCACCCTGCTCGCCTCCGACTACGGCGCGGCCGTCTTCGGTGCCGCGCTCGCCCGCGTCCTGCACCACGAGGCGCCCGGCATCCGGCTCAGCTTCCAGCATCCGGCGCCCTCCGTCGTGGAGAACACCGCCGCCGTGCTGAGCACCGTCGACGGACTGCTGATGCCGCACGGCGTCATCGACGGCTTCCCCGCCGTCGACCTCCACCGGGACCGCTGGCTGTGCCTGGTCGCCGACGACCACCCCGAGATCGGCCACGAACTCACCCTCGACCAGCTGGCCCGCCTGCCCTGGGCCGTCTACCAGCGGCCCTACGACGCCCCGGCCGCCCGCCAGCTGAGCATGCTCGGCATCAGCCCCCAGGTGGAGGTGTCCGTGCAGACCTTCCAGCTGCTTCCGCACATGATCGAGGGCACCCGCCGGGTCGCGATGATCCAGGAGCGCCTGGCCCGCAAGGCGGCCCGCTCCGCGGCGGTGCGCGTCCTGCCCTGCCCCTTCGAGGCCGTACCGGTGCAGGAGGCGATGTGGTGGCACCCGGTGCACGCCCGGGACGCGGCCCACATCTGGCTCCGGCAGAAGGCCGCGGAGGTGGGCGCGACCCTGACCGGCCACGGCACGGACGAGGCCTGAACACCGGCGGACTCGCCGGGGGTGCGGGCCCGCCCGGACGGCGGCCCCGCGGCCTGGCGGCCTGGCGGTTCCGGCACATACCGGGCTCGCCGTCACTCGGCGCGACGGCCGAGGCCTGGACGCGGGACAGGGCCGGGGGCACCGTCTTCCGTCCCCCGGCCCGTCGGCCTCCGCGGCTCAGGCCAGTTGCTCCGGCAACGGCCGGACGTCCGCGGCGTCCGCGCGGCGCCGGGCCGCCGCCCACAGCCCCGCCGCGACGATCGCGGCGGCCAGCCCCAGCACGCCCACCGCCCCGGCGAGCGAGCCCACCGCCGGTTCCACGGCGAGCAGCACCAGCGGGCAGACGAACTCGCCGCCGAAGAAGGCCGCCGTCCACAGCCCCGTGCCCCGGCCCCGGTCCTCGAACGCCAGGCGGGACATGGCGCTGGTGAGGAGGGCGGGCAGCAGCATGCCCGTGCCCAGGCAGTTGATCACCGCTCCGACGACGAGGAGCGGGGCGTCGCCCGCCAGGTACATGACGCCGAAGCCGGCGGCGCAGACCGCGAGGACCGCGGGCAGCATCGGGTCGGGCGAGCGCTTCAGCCGGGCGAAGGTGACCGCTCCCGCCACGGTGGCGGCACTCGCGATCGCGGTGGCCAGGCCGATCACGCCCGAGTTCGCCACGCCGAGGTCGTCGAGCAGGTACGCCATCTCCACCGGGACCGTGTAGAAGACCATCGCCCCGAAGAAGGTGAGGGCGCAGACGCCCGCCAACTGCCGCCAGGGAAAGGCACGGTGAGCCTCCGCCCCGACCGGGGCCTCGGCAGGGGTCCCGGCCGGCGCCTCGTCGCGGGCGGCGCGGGACGCCGGGTCGGGCAGAGTCGCGGCCATCAGCGGGGCGAGCGCCAGACTGATGGCGTAGACCCAGAAGGGCATGCGCCAGCCGGCCGCGCCGACCGCGCCGCCGAGCACGAAGAAGACGGTGGCCGACGCCGAGGCGCACATGGTCTGCAGGGCGAGGTACTTCACCCGCTGGTGACCGGAGTAGTAGTCGCCGATCAGGGTGGTGCAGCAGGTCATGATCGCGGCCTCGGTGACGCCGACCAGGGCGCGGCTGGCGATGATCGCGCCCAGGGAGTCCAGCCAGAGCGGCGCCGTGCCGAACGCGGCGTACAGGACGGTCGCCACGAGCAGCAGGCGCTTGCGGCCCAGCCGGTCCACGATCGCCCCGGCGAACGGCGCGAGCAGCGCCAGTGACAGCGCCGGGACGGTCAGCGCGAGGGGAACCAGTGCCTTGGCCCCGGGGGCCGAGTCGAAGGAGTCCTGCATCCTCGGTAGCACCGGGGCGATCAGCACCGCCCCCAGGATCGGCAGACAGCTGCCCGCCATCAGCAGGGTCACCCGCAGCAGATGGGCCGGACCCGACACGGCGACGGGTGAGGGAGCGGTGTCGTCGACCGGGGCGGGAGGCGGCGTGGGCACGGTACCGGGCATGGCGACTCCAGGGGACGGCGTACGGGAGCGGGCATGCCTCACGGGCGCCGGCGGCGCACGGCATGCGGGGGAGCGCCGCACGCCGGCGGCGGATCCGGGGGCAGCGGCGTGCGGGTAGCGACGACTATGCGGGGCCGGGGCGGCCCTCGCCATCCCCCGGAGGATCCGAATCCCGTATCCGGGTCATCCACGGCGTGGATGGGGCGGGGGACGGTCACACGGCCCTCGGGCACGCGGACACCGTCGACATCGGCACACAGGTCGGGCGAGCGGGAACCCCGGGCATGAGAAGAAGGGCCCTCACAGGCTCTCGCCTGCGAAGACCCTTCGCACCGTCGGGACGACAGGATTTGAACCTGCGACCCCTTGACCCCCAGTCAAGTGCGCTACCAAGCTGCGCCACGTCCCGGTGCGCTTCCCGCGGAGTTCCGCGTGATCGCGCGAACAGCACTTTACCCCACGCCGGGCGTTGCGCCGAAGGGGGCACCGGCGCGGGACAATCGCCGTATGGGCAGCACAGGAAGCAGGAGCGGTGGCCGGTCCGTCGGAACGCGGGACCGGGACGGCGAGGGACGGGCGCGCAACGCCCGGCCGCGGGACGGGCTCGGACGGCCCCTGCCGTACGGCGCGGCGGGTGTGGAGCGGCAGCCGGAGGGGGTCGTCCGGACGCCCGAGGAGTCCGTCGCCGAGGCGCAGGCCCTGCTGGACGCGGGCAAACCGTTCCACGCGCACGAGGTCTTCGAGGACGCCTGGAAGTCGGGCCCGGAGACCGAGCGCACGCTGTGGCGCGGGCTCGCGCAGCTCGCCGTGGGGCTCACCCACGTGGCCCGGGGGAACGTCACGGGCGGGCCGCGGCTGCTGCGTCGCGGCGCCGGGGCCGTGGAGGAGTGGGCGGCGGGCGGCGGGCAGGGGCGTCCGTACGGCATGGATCTGGCGGGGCTGGCCGACTGGGCGCGTGAGCTCGCGCACGACGTGGAGCGGACCGGCGCGGCGGTGGACGCGCGGGCGTCGGCACCGCGACTGCGCTGACACCCGGCCCGGTCACTGTCAGTGGCGTACGGCAGACTCGGGGTCGTGCGAAAGATTCATGTCATCGGCATCGGCGCGGGCGACCCCGACCATCTGACCCTGCAGGCCGTCAAGGCGCTGCGGAGCACGGACGTGTTCTTCGTCCTGGACAAGGGCGAGGTGAAGAGCGACCTCACGCGACTGCGCCGGGACATGCTGGACGCGCACATACCGGAGGGGACGTACCGGGTCGTGCAGGCCCGCGATCCGGAGCGGGACCGCGGTGCGGGCGGCGCGGCCTACTCCCCCGCCGTCGGCGACTGGCGCAGCGCCCGCGCCGGGATCTACGAGCGGCTGATCGCCGAGGAGCTCGGCGAGGACGAGAGCGGCGCGTTCCTGGTGTGGGGTGACCCGGCGCTGTACGACAGCACGCTGGGGATCCTGGAGGAGGTGCTGGCGCGGGGCGCGGTGGCGTTCGAGTACGACGTCGTGCCGGGGATCAGCAGTGTCTCGGCGCTGGTCGCCCGGCATCGGACGGGACTGAACAGGGTGGCCCGGCCGGTGCAGATCACCACCGGACGGCGGCTCGCCGAGGGCTTCCCCGAGGGCGTGGACGACGTGGTCGTGATGCTGGACGCCCATCAGACCTTCCGGCAGTACGCGGAGCAGGACGTCCACATCTACTGGGGTGCCTACATAGGCACGCCGGACGAGATCCTCGTGTCCGGGCCGCTCGCCGAGGCCGGCCCCCGCATCGAGCGGCTGCGGGCCGAGGCGCGGGAGCGCAAGGGCTGGATCATGGACACGTATCTGCTGCGCCGCAACCCCGAGGACGCGTAGGGCGCTCGTACGCGCTCGTACGGCACCCGGGCGGACCGCTCCCGCGCACGGGGCCGGTCCGCCGACGTGGTCGTGACCTCGGGAGAGTCACGGCGCCGACGCGGTCCGCTGGTTCATGGCGGCCGGCGGCTCGCCCTGGGCGGCCCTGCCGCAGCGGGCGGGATGCCCGCCGTGGCACCTGCCGCACCCTGAAATCCGAGTGCTCGGTCACGGGAGCGGCCGTCATACTCGCGGCATGTCCCCCGTCCGGTTCCACGATCCCGGCAGGACCACGTGCGCGTACGCCTCGTCGGCCCTGGTCCGCTGCCCGCGCTGTGCGCGCGTGGCCCACTACGAGCGGCACCCCGGCCGCGCCCCCGACGCACGCGGCCGGGTCTACCCGGAGTTCCGTCTGGTCTGCCGTTCCTGCGGCTTCTCCCGCGTCGCCGTGGGACCGTCACCCTCGGGTCAGCCCTTGCGGCCGGCCCTGTGGCTCCAGACGCGGACGCGCCACGGGGTGGTGTGGGCGTACAACCTCGAACACCTCGACCTGCTCAGACGGTTCGTGGCCGCCTCGCTGCGAGAGCGGGCCCCCTGGTACGAGCACGGCCGGAAGATGACGTACGTCGCCCGTCTCCCCGCCTGGATCAAGAGCGCCAAGAACCGCACGGAGGTGCTCCGCGCGATCGACCGCCTGCGCGCCTCCGTCACGGCGCGCTGAGGCCGAGGCTGACGGGGCGGCCGAACCCCGGCCGCCCCAGCACGCCCGCCGCCCCAGCACGCCCGCCACTCCGGTGCCACCGCCACCCCCTCCGGCAGCGGCGGCCGCCGCACGGCCACGACCGGCTACGACCGCGTCCACCCGCGGGAACCGACCCTGCACCTCCACATGCCTCTTGCGTCTTCTATGTCATAGAGCATAATTACTGCGCGGTAGCAAGCCCTGCCCGAGGGGCCCCTGCGCCGACGTACCAGAGAGGCAGCTGTGAGCCCGCGCAGGAGCGACAGTCGTGAGCGGATGGTGGCCAGTGCCGCCGCGCTGCTGGGCGAGCACGGAGCAGCCGGCGTCAGCATCGACCGCGTGCTCGCGCACAGCGGCGCCCCGCGCGGCTCCGTGTACCACCACTTCCCGGGTGGGCGCGCCCAGCTGATCGACGAGGCGGTCGTGTTCGCCGGGGACGTCATCGCCGGCCTGATCGAGACCGCCGTGGGGGCTCCCGACCCGCTCGACGCGATCGACGCGTTCTTCACGCTGTGGCGGGAGCGCCTCCTGCGCAGCGACTTCCGGGCCGGCTGTCCGGTCGTGGCGGTCGCCGTGGAGACCGACGACGAGGCCGGGGAACCCGCCCGCTCGGCGGCCGCGGCCTTCACCCGCTGGCAGGACGCGCTCGCCGCCCTGCTGCTGCGCCACGGGCTGCCCGAGGAGCGCAGCCGCCGGCTGGCCTCGTTCATCGTCGCCGCGGTCGAGGGCGCGGTGGTCCTGTGCCGGGCCGAGCAGAGCACGGCCCCGCTCGACGCGGCCGCCGCGGAGATCCACGACCTGCTGGACCACGCGCTGCGGTCCTCGTCCGGTCTCCGGTCCTGAGGCACCACCCCCGTCTGAAGGAGTCGCCATGCCCACGCTCGACCGCCAGGACACCGTGTTCGTCCTCGACCTCGGGGACGACGAGAACCGCTTCCATCCCGACTGGGTCGAGGCCGTCGGCGCCGCCCTCGACGAGGTGGAGAAGGCCGAGGGGCCGCGCGCCCTGGTCACCGCCGCCACGGGCAAGTTCTGGTCCAACGGCCTCGACCTGGACTGGCTGTTCGCGCACGCCGACCAGCAGGTGGACTACGTCGGCTCGGTCCAGGAACTGTTCGCGCGGCTGCTGTCCCTGCCGGTCGTGACCGTGGCGGCCCTGCAGGGGCACACCTTCGCGGCGGGGGCGATGTTCTCGCTGGCCCACGACTTCCGGGTGATGCGATCCGACCGCGGATTCTGGTGTCTGCCCGAGGCCGACCTCGGCATCCCGTTCACCCCGGGCATGTCCGCGCTCATCCAGGCCAGGCTGGACCCGCAGGCCGCGACCGAGGCGATGATCACCGCGCAGCGCTACGGCGGGCACGACGCGCTGTCCGCCGGGATCGTCGACCAGGCGGTCGACGAGGACGCCGTACGCTCGACCGCCCTCAGGATCGCCGAGCGCCAGGCCGGGAAGGCAGGCGACACCCTGCGCACGATCAAGTCACGTATGTACGCGCCGGCCCTGGCCGCTCTGCGGGACACGACGAACCCGCTGGGCGACTGACGTCCCGCACACCGGGCCCCTCCCCAGGACCGGTACTCGGGACCCTGTCCGGACCTCTGCCCCAGCCCCCTGCTCCGGGGCCCCTTCGAAAGGAACCCGCTTGACCACCACCGGCCTCACCGCCCTGTCCGGCCTGGAGCTCATGCGGCTCGTCAAGGCCGGGCGCCTGGGCGACGTGCCGTCCATCGGACGGCTGCTCGGGATGCGCTTCGACGAGGTGGAGCACGGCCGCGTGGTGATCTCGCTCGACACCCGCCCGGACTTCGCCAATCCCCTCGGCACCGTGCACGGCGGCATCGCCGCCACCCTGCTCGACTCGGCCCTGGGCTGCGCGGTCCACACCACACTCCCCGCGGGCACCGGCTACACCACGCTGGAACTGAAGGTGAACTACATCCGGGCGGCCCGCACCGACGGGCAGACCCTCACCGCCGAGGGCACCGTGATCCACGCGGGCCGCCGCACCGCCACCGCCGACGGCAAGGTCCTCGACGAGCGGGGCCGGCTCATCGCGCACGCGACCACCACCTGCATGATCCTTCCGGCGGGCGGCTGACCCCGGCGTTATCGTCCCCCTATGGACGCGGAACGGGTGACCGGTGTGCGGGCCCTCCTGATCGACGTCGACGGCGTCCTCACCGTCTCCTGGAAACCGCTCCCGGGCACGGTGGAGGCGCTGCGGACGGTCCGGGACGCCGGGCTCGGCGTCGCCCTGGTCACCAACACGACCTCGCGCACGCGGGCCTCCATCGCGCGGACCCTGGCGGAGGCGGGGTTCCCGGTGGACGCCGACGACATCCTCACGGCCCCCGCCGTCACCGCCGCGCACCTCGCCGAGCGGTATCCGCGGGCGCGCTGCGCGCTGCTGAACAGCGGTGACGTCCGGGAGGACCTCGCCGGGGTCACGCTGGTCGACGAGGACGGCGGCGACGTCGACGTGGTCGTCCTCGGCGGGGCCGGTCCCGAGTTCGGGTACGCGGCGCTGGACCGGGCCTTCGGGCACCTCCAGCGGGGCGCGCGGCTGGTGGCGATGCACCGGAACCTGTACTGGCGTACCGAGGACGGGCTGCGGCTCGACGCGGGCGCTTTCGTCACGGGGCTCGAGGCGGCCGCGCGGGTGGAGGCGGAGGTGACCGGGAAGCCCTCGCCCGCCTTCTTCGCCGCCGCGCTCGGGCACCTGGGGGTGGGCGCGCGGGAGGCGCTGATGGTGGGGGACGACGTCGAGTCGGACGTGCTGGCGGCACAGCGGGCCGGGATCACGGGCGTACTGGTCAGAACCGGCAAGTTCCTGCCGGAGACGCTCGAGGCGGCCGACGGCGCACCCGACCGGGTCGTCGACTCGTTCGCGGACGTGCCGGCGCTGCTGGGTCTGGCGCGGTCGTAGCTGCGTGAGGAGCGGTGTCTGCTGGGTCCGGCTCGGTAGCAGCTGGGGCCGGCTTGGCGGCAGCTGGGTCTAGCGCAGCAGCAGCTGGACACCGCCGACCACCGTGGCGGCGATCACCAGCTGCTCGAACAGCCGCTGGTTGATGCGGTCCACCGCCCACTTGCCGAGCAGCGCCCCGGGGATGACGAACAGGACCAGCGCGGCGTCCAGGAGCAGCGAGGGCCCGTTGATCAGGCCGAGGCCCACGCTGAACGGCACCTTGGAGACGTTGACGATCAGGAAGAAGAAGGCGGAGGTGCCGAGGAAGCCGAGTTTGCGGAAGCCCGCGGACAGCAGGTACATCGACATCACGGGGCCGCCCGCGTTGGCGACCATCGTGGTGAAGCCGCCGAGGACGCCGTACGAACGAGCCTTGAGCCGGCCGGCCCGGGTGACCACGGCGTCGGGGTCCTCCGCCGCCTCCGCGGTGCGGCGCCGCCACACCGTGACCGCGGCCATCAGCAGCAGGATCGCGCCGATCGAGGTGCCGACGGCCGCGTCGTCGGCCCACATCAGGAACAGCGTGCCGACCACCACACCGGCCGCGACCGCCGGGAACAGCCGCCACAGCGTGGGCCAGTGGGCGTGCCGCCGGTAGGTGAGGACGGCGAGGACGTCCCCCGCGATCAGGATCGGCAGCAGTACGCCCGTGGACGCGCGAGGGGGCAGCACCGCGGCGAAGACCGCCAGGCTCACCGTGTTGGCCCCGCTCACGGCCGTCTTGGAGAAGCCGACCAGCAGGGCGGCGAAGGCGAGGGCGGCGAACTCCCAGCCGGTGAGGTGCGTCATCGTGTTCATGCGGGTACTGATGCTAGGCGCAGCCGACGGACGCTCGTAAGGAGCGTCTCGACTGGTGGCGGCCGCATCCGTGCCGGTGTGGCCGCCCGCCGGGGACTGCCGCTCCCGGGCCCCCGCATCGGCCCCGGACGGGCTCCTCCACGGACTCCCCCGGAGGTGGATGCTCCCGGACGGGATGTGTCGCCGGGTCTCGCTGACAAGGTGCCGGACCGGCGCTCGGAACTGCGGTCAGTGCCGCTCCACCAGCACCGCGCTCCCCTGCCCCACGCCCACACACATCGTCGCCAGCCCCCGCTCCGCCCCCGTCCTGCGCATCCGGTGCAGCAACGTCGTCAGGATGCGGGCGCCCGAGCAGCCCAGCGGATGGCCGAGGGCGATCGCCCCGCCGCTGGGGTTGACCAGGTCGGGATCGATGCCGAGCTGGTCCACGCACGCCAGTGCCTGGGCGGCGAACGCCTCGTTGAACTCGGCCTCCTGGACGTCGGCGACGCTCCAGCCGGCGCGGGTCAGCGCCTTGCGGGTCGCGGGGACCGGGCCGATGCCCATCACGTCGGGGTGGACGCCGGCGGAGGCGCCGGCCACGTAGCGGCCCAGGGACTCGAGCCCCAGCTCGTTCAGGGCCTCCTCGCTGACCAGGAGGAGGCCGGCGGCGCCGTCGTTCATCGGGGAGGCGTTGCCCGCGGTGACCGTGCCGCCCGGCCGGAAGACGGGCCGGAGCCCCGCGAGCTTCTCGTACGAGGTGTCCTCGCGGATGCCCTCGTCGGCGTTGACGACCACGCCGTCGGGCCGTGGGACCGGCAGGAGCTCGTCGTCGAAGTGGCCGTTCTTGCGGGCCAGGGCGGCACGCCGGTGGCTGCGCAGGGCGAACTCGTCCTGGCGTTCGCGGGAGACGCCGTACCGCTCGGCGACCTCCTCGGCGGTCTCGCCCATGGAGAGCAGGCCGTGGAGGTCCTTCATCGCCGGGTTGACCAGACGCCAGCCGAGGCGGGTGTCGACGGTCTCGACACGGTGCGGGAGGGCCTCGTCGGGGCGGGCCAGGACGAAGGGGGCGCGGCTCATCGACTCGGAGCCGCCCGCGAGCACGATGTCGGCCTCGCCGGCGGCGACGGTGCGGGCGGCGACGGTGACCGCCTCCAGTCCGGAGGCGCACAGCCGGTTCACCGTGGCGCCGGGGACGGTCTCGGGGAGGCCGGCGAGCAGGGCGGCCATGCGGGCGACGTTGCGGTTGTCCTCGCCGGCCTGGTTGGCGGCGCCCCAGTAGACGTCGTCGATCCGGGCCGGGTCGAGCGCGGGCACGTCGGCGACGAGGGCGCGGATCACCGTGGCGGCGAGGTCGTCGGGGCGCACGGTGGACAGGGCGCCGCGCAGCCTTCCGATGGGGGTGCGGCGGGCGGCCGCGAAGTGGACGGGACGCACGACAGGACTCCTGACCGACGACGCTGCGGACCGGGGTGTTGCCCGGAGCACTTAATTAGCACTGCTAGTTTTGGACTATAGACCGCCGCCCGGGCCCCTGGGAAGATCCCCGAGGACCTTCGCCGACGCAGCTGGAGGAGACATGGCCGAGCACGTCCTCGCGGGCACCCGGGGCCCGCTGACCGCGTACGCGTGGCCCCACCGGCCCCGCCCGCGGTACGTCGCCCTCCTGGTGCACGGCTACGGCGAGCACGCCGGCCGCTACGAGGAGGTCGCGGGCGTCCTGGCCGGGCACGGCGCGGCCGTGTTCGCCGTCGACCATGCCGGGCACGGGAGGTCGGCCGGGGAGCGGGTGGTGATCGACGACTTCGAGGACGTGGTCACCGACGTGCAGACCGTCGCCGGGCTCGCGCGTGCCGCGCACCCCGGGCTGCGGGTGGTCGTGATCGGGCACTCCATGGGCGGCCTGATCGCCGCCCGCCACGGCCAGCGGTACGGCGACGGGCTCGCCGCGCTCGTTCTGTCCGGTCCGGTCATCGGCGCCTGGGAGCTGCCCGGGCGGCTGCTCGCCCTCGACGAGATCCCGGACACGCCCGTCAGCCCGTCCGCGCTCTCCCGGGACCCCGCGGTGGGCGCCGCCTACGCCGGCGATCCGCTGGTCTGGCACGGACCGATGAAGCGGCCGACGCTGGAGGCGTTCGTACGCACCCTGGAGACGGTCGCCAAGGGAGGCGACGTCGGCCCGCTCCCGCTGCTGTGGCTGCACGGCGAAGACGACCGGCTCGTGCCGCCGGACGGCAGCCGGGTCGGCGTGGAGCGGCTGAGCGGGGGCCGGCTGACCGAGCGGATCTACCCGGGGGCCCGGCACGAGGTGTTCCACGAGACGAACAAGGACGAGGTGCTCGCGGACCTGACGCGCTTCCTCGACGGCGTGCTCGCGGACTGACCGCCGGCGACCGACCGCCGGCCTGCTCGCGGCCTGCTCGCCGGCGTGCCCGCGGGCCGGCCGTCGGCACGCTCCCCGGCTGACCGCCGAGGTGCCCGCGGGCCGACCGTCGGCGTGCTCGCACGCGCGAAGCCGGGCCGCTGAGACGCTGGGACACGGCTGTTTGCAGCGGTTAGCCCTGGGCACCCGCGCCCCCATGGAGTGGTTGCGCCGTGCCGCCTGCGTGGGCGAGGACCCCGAGCTGTTCTTCCCCGTGGGCACGTCCGGACCGGCCCTGCGGGACACCGCGGACGCCAAGCGCGTCTGCGCCCGCTGCCCGGTGACCGCCGCCTGCCTGGACTACGCCCTCGACAGCGGGCAGACCTCGGGAGTGTGGGGCGGGACCGGCGAGGAGGAACGCGCAGACCTGCTCCGTACCGCCCGATCCGACGCGACCAGGAGAACCTCGGTATGACTGTCGTGAAGAGCCCGCTTCCCGAACCGGCCCGTCAGGTCACCTTCGACGCGTTGCAGAGCACCCTCGTCGACCTGCTGGGACTGTCCCTGATCGGGAAGCAGGCGCACTGGAACATCGTGGGTCCGCGCTTCCGTTCCATCCATCTCCAGCTCGACGAGGTCGTCTCGACGGCCCGCGCCCACGCCGACACGGTCGCCGAGCGCGCCGCGGCTCTGGGCCTCGCGCCCGACGGCCGCCCGGAGACGATCGCCTCGGCGTTCACCCTGCCGTCCCCGAAGGACGGCTGGCTGCGCGACGAGGACGTCGTCCAGTTGCTCAGCGAGACCCTGGGGGCGGCCATCGACCGGCTGCGGGAGCGGATCGCCGCGACCGACGAGCCGGACCCGGTCACCCAGGACCTGCTGATCGGCATCACCGCCGACCTGGAGAAGCAGCGGTGGATGTTCGAGGCGGAGAACTGGCCGCGCGACCACTGACCCACCGTACGAAAGAGCATGCCATGACCGACGCCCTCGAACTCGACGCGCTGTGGGAGGACTTCCACCGCGTGGTGAACATGACCTCGCAGGAGCTGGCCGCCTGGCTGCGGGTGCGGGACGCCGACGAGAACGCGGAGCCCCTGCCCGAGGAGGCCGGCACGCCGACCGGGCAGCACGTCCTGGCGATCCTGCAGAAGCGGCGCACCGATCTGACCGACGACGACATCCGTGTGATGTACCGGGTCGTGGACACGGTGACCGCGCAGACGGAACCGGAGAACGAGCCGGAGGCGGAGGACACCCGGCGGCGCCACCGTCTGATGACGATCGGCCACGATCCGCTCAAGCCCTGAGCCGTGTCAGCCGGCTGAGCGCGGCCGACACCAGCGTCTGCACGCCCGGCACGACCACGGAGAGGTCCGGCGCGAACAACGGGCTGTGGTTGCCGGGCACGTTGGCGACCTTCTCCGCCAGTTCCTCGCCCGGCGCCGCCTCCCACACCCCGGCCGGTGTCGACGTCACGTACCAGTAGTCGTACGGCACTCCCTCGGGCGCGAGGAGGGAGAAGTCCTCGCTGCCCATCGCCTGGCCGAAGTCGAACACCGTGTGCGCGCCGAGGAGTTCTCCGTGCACGGCCGCGATCTCCTGGTCGAGGGCCGCGTCGTTGACGGTGACGGGGTAGCCGGGGAGCACCGTCACCTCGGGCGGCACCGGGCAGCCGGCCGCCGCGCACTCCCCCTCGACGATGCGCCGGATCGCGGCGAGGACGCGCTCGCGCACCCGGGTGTCCTGGGTGCGCAGGTTGAGGGAGAGCCTCGCCTCGGCGGGGATGATGTTGGGCTTGGTCCCGGCGTGGAACTGCCCCACCGTCAGCACCACGGACTCGTTCGCGGCGACCTCGCGCGCGACGACGGTCTGCAGCCGGGTGACGACGTACGCGGCCGTCACGACGGGGTCGACCGTCGACTCGGGCCGGGAGCCATGGCCGCCCACGCCGTGGACGACGACCTCCAGGTCGTCGGAGGCCGACAGGGTCAGTCCCGGGGTGTGCGGACAGAAGCCGACGAGGCCGGGGGTGACGTGCTGGCCGAGCAGCACGTCGGGGCGCGGGAAGCGCTCGTGCACCCCGTCCGCGACCATCGCCGCCGCCCCGCCGCCCGCCTCCTCCGCGGGCTGGCCGACCACGACGAGCGTGCCGGACCAGGTGTCGCGGGCGGCGGCGAGCGCCTCGGCGGCGCCGGCGAGCCAGGTGATGTGCAGGTCGTGGCCGCAGGCGTGCATGACGCCGTCGACGGTGGAGGCGTAGTCGAGGCCGGTCGCCTCCCGCACGGGCAGTGCGTCCATGTCGCCGCGCAGCCACACCACCGGACCGTCCCCGTTGGCGAGCACGCCCACCACTCCGGTGCGGGCGACGCCCTCCGTCACCTCGTATCCGGCCGCGCGCAGCCGCACCGCGAGGCGGGCGGCCGTGCGGTGCTCCTGGAAGGAGAGCTCGGGGTGGCGGTGCAGATCCCGGTAGAAGTCCTCCAGGTCTGCCGTCTTCAGCCCGGAGGTCACCTCACGGGCGAGACGCGCGACGACGGCCGGCTCGCTCATACCGCTCCCCTCTCCTCGATGCGCCTCATCATCCCAGCGTCCGCCCTCCGTCCGCACTCGACTGGACGGCGTCGACGAACCGGTGGCGCGCGGCGGGAAGGGGCGAGTCCGACGGCGAGGGTGCGCACCCCAGGCCGGTGACGCCGGCGTCGACGGCCCCCGACCAGCACCCGTCGTCACCGGACGGCACCCGCGCCGCGCCCCGCGCATCCCGGCTCACCGGCTCACCGGCTCACCGGCCCACCAGGGTCGCTCAGCGGCCCCTCCCGCCGGGCTCCGCCGGGAACTCGGCCCGCACTTCCCAGCCGTCCCGCGCGCGTGGTCCCGCCCACAGCTCGCCGCCGAGTGCCGTCACCCGTTCCTTCAGGCCGACGAGGCCGAAGCCGCCGCCGTGGGCGGCGTCGGGAAGGCGGGTGCCGCCGCGGCCGTCGTCGGTGACGGCGACCGTCAGCCGGTCGCCGTCGCGGCGCAGGGCGACGGTGACCTCGGCGGCGTCGGCCGCGTGCCGCCGTACGTTGGTCAGGGCCTCCTGGGCGACGCGGAAGGCCGCCGCCTGCACCTCGTGCGGGAGGTCGTCGGGGACGGCCGGGTCGCGGTGCAGGGTGACCCGCTGGCCGGGCACGCCGAAGCGCTCGGCGAGCTCGGCGATGCCGGCCAGGTCGCCGACCGGGCGGCGGTCGGCCGCCTCGGGTCCGGTGTCGCGCAGGAGGCCCACCGTGCGGCGCATCGACGCCAGGGCCTCGGTGGCGGCGCCTTCGATGCCGGCGAGGACGGGGTCGAGTTCGCCGGGCCGGCTGTCGGCCATCATGCGGGCCACCTGGGTCTGCACGAGGATGCCGGTGACATGGTGGGCGACGAAGTCGTGCAGGTCGGCGGCGATGGCCAGCCGCTCCTCCCGGCGGGTCTCGGCGACGGCGACGGTGCGCCGGTAGTCCAGGGAGCGCAGCTGCCCGGCGAGCCCGGCGACGAGGCCGGCCAGGAGCAGGCCGACCACGACGAGCGCCAGCGGCTCCTCCCGGGTGAGGGAGTGCGCGTACCGCGCCGGCAGCAGGAGCAGGGCCCCGCCGGCCAGCGTGCCGCACCCCACGGCCCACGGCCGCGGACAGTGGCGTACGGCGATGAACAGCAGGCAGAGCAGGAGCACCACCTCGCCGGGGCCGAACGCCACCTTGTCGCCCGCCGGCACCCAGCACGCCGTCACCAGGACGGAGAGCGCCGCGGGGACGGCCGTGCGCAGCTGCGGGGTGAGCCAGGAGGGGCGCCTCCCGGCCGGCCACAGCACGGCGGCGAGGCCCACGGCCGGCACCAGCAGAGGTGGCCCCACGGTGAAGCCGCCGCTCCCCACGATGAGCACGTCGAGGGCGGCGGACGCCAGGAGGGCGCCGACGGCGAGCCCCCGGGCGCAGCCCCGGCCGGAGTAAGAGGTCATGCGGATCACCGTAGGCGCGTGGGCCGGCCGCGGGATCGGCCGAACGGTCGAGGAGACGGCCCGCCGTCCCTGACCGTATGGCCGAGGCGCGCGCCCGGGCCCGCGGGCGAGAGTGGAGCCACTTCCTCCCCCTCACCTCAGGAGATACGTGATGCAGCGCAGGTTCCTCGTCGGCGCCGTGGGCGGTGCGGCCGCCGTGGCCGCGGTCTTCGGAGTCGGCACCCATCTGCTCTCCGGCACCGAGTCGACCACCGGACTTGACCGGTACAGCACGGCGACCGTCGGCGGCCACAAGGCGCTCAGGGCCGGCATCGTCGCCGCCCGCACCGAGAGCAAGTACCACCCGCTCCCCTGGGTCGGCGACGAGGTCTCCGGCGTCACCTGCCCCACCGGCCTCAAGGCCGTCGCCGGGGCCACCCTCACCTGCACCGGCAAGAAGGGCGGCGGCGAGACCGTCGACATCCCCGTCACCGTGGTCAAGGCCACGGACACCTCCGTCACCTGGAAGTTCGAGCGCTGAGAAGGCCGGCCCACCGCCATGGACACCGTCCTGGCCGGTCACGGCCTCATGAAGGAGCACGGCTCCACCACCGCGCTGCCGGCCGGCGGCCGGCGGCCCGAGAACGCCGGCACGGGAGACGGCCCGCACCTGAGCCGGACCACCCCTGAGGCATGATCGAGCCATGACGAGCCCCACCCCGCCCGGCGCGCCCATCCGCGTCCTCATCGCCGACGACCAGGACATGGTCCGCACGGGCTTCCGCTTCTTCCTCGACGCCCAGCCGGACATCACGGTGGTCGCCGAGGCCGCCGACGGTGAGGAGGCGGTCGCGCTGGCCCGGAAGGTACGGCCGGACGTGTGCCTGCTGGACATCCGGATGCCGAAGCTGGACGGGCTGGAGGCCACCCGGCTGCTGGCGGGCCCCGAGGTCGCCGACCCGATGCGGGTGGTCGTGGTCACCACCTTCGACCTCGACGAGTACGTCTACGGGGCGCTGCGCGGCGGCGCGTGCGGCTTCCTGCTGAAGGACTCGGGGCCGACCCTGCTCGCGGAGGCGGTCCGCGCGGCCGCGGCCGGCGACTCGCTGGTCTCCCCGTCGGTCACGGTCCGGCTGCTCAAGCACGTCACGCAGCCCCCGCGAGAGGTCGTCCCGCCCCGTCCGCCGTCACCCGCCGAGCCCCTGACCGACCGCGAGCTCGACGTGGTCCGGCTGGTCGCCCTCGGCCGCACCAACGCCGAGATCGCGGCCGAGCTGTATGTGTCCCTGTCCACCGTCAAGACACATCTGTCCAGCGTCCAGCTCAAGCTGAACGCCCGCAACCGCGTCGAGATCGCGGCCTGGGCCTGGCAGCACGGGCACGCGCGGCCCCGTGCATGAGCCGTGCGCTCAGAGGCCGCCGACCGGCAGGCCGAGCAGGCGGACGACGGTGCGCAGCACACCGTTGTCGTTGTTGGCCGGGGCGAGGTGGCGGGCCCGGCGGACGACCTCCGGGTGGGCGTTGGCCATGGCGAAGGACCAGTCGGCGGCGTCCAGCATCTCCAGGTCGTTGAGGTAGTCGCCGAACACCAGGGTCTGCGCGGGCGTGATGCCCAGCTCGCGCTGGAGGCGGCGCAGGGCCGCGCCCTTGTTGGCGGTGCGGTTCATGACGTCGACCCAGTGCTCGCCGGAGACGACGACCTGGTGGGTGTCCGCGAAGGGCGCCAGGGCCGGGGCGGTGGTCTCCTCGGCCGACCCGAAGTCGAACAGGGCGACCTTGATGATGTCGTCCTCGACGGCGGCGACGTCCTCGACGACCTCGTGCCGCACGTAGTACCTGCGGACCTCCGCCAGGAAGGCCTCGTCGGTCCGCTCGACGTACGCGGACCGCTTCCCGCACACGACGGCCCCGACGTCCACGCCGTCGGCCGCGAGCCGCCGTACGGCCGCGACGACGCGGGTGACCACCGCCGGGTCGAGCGGGTCGGAGCTCAGTTCCTTCCCGTCGCGCACGACATAGGTGCCGTTCTCCGCGATGAAGACCATCCCGTCGGCGACCTCGGCGAACTCCCGCGCCAGCGTGGCGTACTGCCGTCCGCTCGCCGGGCTGAACAGCACCCCGCGCTCCCGCAGCAGCGCGAGCACCTCCCACAGCCCGTCGGGCACCTGCTTGTCGTCGTCGAGCAGCGTGCCGTCCATGTCGGTGACGATCAGACGGATGTCGGCGGCGGCGGCCGACGGCTCGGAGGCGGTCAGGTGCGGGGCGTCGGAGTAGGGCATGTCCTGCTTCCTGTACGGGGGTGACCGGATTGTCACCCTACCGGGGGACGCCGCCCCGCCCCGAGCCGGTCCACGGCTGCGCCGATTCCCGGGACACCGGTGATCTTCCGGCGGCACAATGGCGGACGACGGGGCTGGACGCGAGAAGGGGCAGTGACGTGAGCGAGGGCCACACGCCGTCGGGCGGTACCGCACGGCTGAACACCGGCGTGGCGCACAACGCGCGGGTGTGGAACTACTGGATCGGCGGCAAGGACAACTACGAGGTCGACCAGCAGGTCGGCGAGCACGTCGCCGGCATGTTCCCGCTGATCCGGGAGATCGCCCGCGCCGACCGCTGGTTCCTGGGCCGCGCGGTGCGGTTCCTGGCCGAGGAGCGCGGGATACGGCAGTTCCTCGACATCGGCACCGGGCTGCCGACGGCGGACAACACCCATGAGATCGCCCAGCGCGTCGCGCCCGACTCACGGATCGTGTACGTCGACAACGACCCCATCGTGCTGGTGCACGCCCGCACCCTGCTGACCGGCACCACCGACGGCGTCACCGACTACGTCGACGCCGATGTGCACGACCCGGACGCGATCCTCGAACGCGCCGCCAAGACCCTCGACTTCAGCCGGCCGGTCGCGGTGATGATGCTCGGCATCCTGAACTTCGTCCTGGACGTCGAGGCGGCCCGGCACATCGTGCGGCGGCTCATGGCGGAGGTGCCCTCCGGCAGTTTCCTCGTCCTGACCCATCCCACCCACGACAGCGAGGTGGGCGGCGAGGGCCAGATCCCGGCGATGAAGTTCTGGAACGAGAACGCCACTCCGCCGATCACCGCCCGCAGCGGTGCGGAGATCGCCGCGTTCTTCGAGGGCCTGGAGCTGCTGGAGCCGGGCCTGGTGTCCTGCTCGCAGTGGCGGGCCGAGCCCGGCTCCCCCGCCGTGGTGCCGCAGTACGGCGCGGTGGCCGTGAAACCCTGACCGGCGACCGACCGTGGAGGCCGTGACCGTGGAGGCCGTATGACCACCCTTGCCGACCCCGTGCCCGGTGGACGCCCCGGTGACGTCGAGCGGGCGAGAGCGCTCGGCGGGGAGCTGTCGGGGAGGGGCGTGCACGGCGTCGTCCTGGCCTATGTCGACACCGCGGGGATCGGCCGGGTGAAGACGATCCCGGTCGCCGGGCTGGCCTCGGCGGCGGCCTGGGGCGTCGGCATGTCCCCGGTGTTCGACACGTTCCTGGCCGACGACCGCATCGTCACCACCGACGTGCTGGGCTCCCCGGACGGCGACCTGCGCCTGTACCCCGACCTGGACCGGCTGGTCGTCCTGGCCGGACAGCCGGGCTGGGCGTGGGCGCCGGTCGACCGTGTCACCCAGGACGGCGAACGGCACCCGGGCTGCTCCCGCACCGTCCTGCGCCGCATCGTCGCCGGCGCGGCCCGCGAGCACGGCCTCACCTTCAAGGCGGGCATCGAGATCGAGTGGACTCTCGGCCTGGACTTGGCACCGGCCGGGGAGTTCGTGCCGGCGGCCTCCGGACCCGCGTACGGCGCGACCCGGCAGGTCGAGCTGAGCGAGTACACCGCCGATCTGCTGGCGGCGTGCGCGGCGCAGGGCGTGGACGTCGACCAGGTCCATCCCGAGTACGCGCCCGGCCAGTTCGAGATCTCCGTGGGCGCCCTGGACCCGGTGGCGGCGGCCGACCGCAGCGTCCTCGTACGCCAGACCGTCCGCGCGCTGGCCCGCCGCCACGGCCTGCGCGTCTCCTTCTCGCCGGCCGTCGTCGCGCAGGGCGTCGGCAACGGCGGCCATGTCCACCTCTCCGCCTGGCGCGACGGCGTCAACCTGCACGCGGGCGGCGACCGCCGGTACGGCATGACGGCCGACGCGGAGGCCTTCGCGGCCGGAGTCCTGGCCCGCCTGCCGGCCCTGACGGCGGTGACCGCGCCGAGTCCGGCGAGCTATCTGCGGCTCCAACCCTCCCAGTGGGCGGGGGTGTTCACCGCGTGGGGCCTGGAGACCCGGGAGTCGGCGGTGCGTCTGGTGCGGGGCACGGCGGGCCGGCGCGCCGAGCAGGCGAACCTGGAGGTCAAGCCCGTCGATCTGGCCGCCAACCCCTATCTCGCCCTCGGCTGTCTGATCGCCGCGGGCCTCGACGGGCTCGGCTCGGGGGCGGTCCTGCCCGAGGAGACCACCGGCGACCCGGCCCACCTCGACGCCGCGGAGGCCGCGGCCCGGGGCGTGCGCCGGCTGCCGACCTCGCTGGGCGAGGCCGTGGCGGAGTTCCGGGGGGACGAGGTGCTGCGGGCGGCGCTGGGCCCGGTCCTCGCCGACGCGGTCGTCGCCGTACGGCAGGGGGAGATCGAGGCGGTGGACGGGCTGGACGACGAGCAGGTGGCCGCGGCCTACCGCTGGAAGTACTGAGATGGCCGGCCCCTCCGGACCGGTCCACGAGGCGCTCGCCGAGCTGGAGTTGGTGGACCACCACTGCCACGGCGTCGTCACCGGCCCGCTCGACCGCGCGGGCTTCGAGGCGCTGCTGACCGAGGGCGACCGCTGGCCCGGCGTCTCGCCGTTCGACACCCCGGCCGGCGTGGCCGTACGGCGCCACTGCGCCCCGGTGCTGGACCTGGAGCGGCACGCCCCCGCCGAGGACTACCTGGCCCGGCGGGCCGAGTTGGGCCCGTCGGAGGTCAACCGGCGTTTCCTCATGGCCGCCCGGACCGGCGTGTTCTGCGTGGACACCGGCTTCGCCCCGCACCGCCTGACGACGCCCGGCGAACTCGCCGAGGCGGCGGGCGGGGTCGCGCACGAGGTCGTACGGCTGGAGGCCGTCGCGGAGGCGGTGGCCGCGCGGGGCGTCGAGGCGGGCGGATACGCGGACGCGTTCCGGGCGGCCGCGCTGGACGCGGTACGGCGGCCCGGGGTGGTCGGGGTGAAGTCGGTGGCCGCGTACCGCACCGGCTTCGAACTGGACCCGGCCCGGCCCTCGGACGCCGAGGTGACGCGGGCGGCCCGGCGCTGGCTGTCCCGCGGCGGCCGGCTGGACGAGCCGGTGCTGGTCCGCCATCTGCTGTGGACCGCCGTGGACCTGGGCCTGCCGCTGCAGTTGCACACGGGCTTCGGCGACGACGACATCCGGCTGCACCGGGTGGACCCCACCCTTCTGACGGAGTGGCTGCACCTCGTCGCGGGCACGATCCCGGTGCTGTTCCTGCACTGCTGGCCCTACCAGCGGCAAGTCGCCTATCTGGCCGCGGTGTTCGAGCAGGTCTACCTGGACGTGGGGCTCACCCTGCATCATGTGGGTCCCGTGCGGGCGCGAGCGGTTCTGGAGGAGGCGCTGGAGATCACACCGTTCCGCAAATTGCTGTACAGCTCCGACGCCTATGGTGTCGCCGAGTTCTACGGGCTCGGCGCGCTGGCGTTCCGCCGGGGTCTGGGAGAGCTCCTCCAGGACCGGGTGGACGCCGACGAACTGAGCCTGCCCGACGCGCTGCGCGTGGCGCGGTGGGCCGCGGCGGACAACGCCCGCCGGGTCTACCGGCTTCCCGACGGACACTGAAAGTATGATCAAGCAATGTCTGACATGACCGAGACCACGCCCGGCTGGCTGAGCTCCGACGAGCTCGAGATGGCGCGCGCCCGCATGCCGATCCTGTACGTCGAGGCCGTGCCCGTACGCGTCGACGACAGCGGCGAAGTCACCAGCATCGGCCTGCTGCTGCGCATCGGACCGGACGGCAATGTCAGCCGGACCCTGGTCTCCGGCCGGGTCCTGCACCACGAGCGGATCCGCGACGCCCTGCTGCGCCACCTGGAGAAGGATCTCGGCCCGGTGGCCCTGCCCCGCGTCCCGGCCTCCCTCCAGCCCTTCACCGTCGCCGAGTACTTCCCGACGCAGGGCATCACCCCGTACCACGACCCGCGTCAGCACGCGGTGTCGCTGGCCTACATCGTGCCGGTGACCGGTGACTGCCGGCCCCGGCAGGACGCCCTGGACCTGGTGTGGTTCGACCCGCAGGAGGCGGCCTCGCCCGCGGTGCAGAGCGAGATGCCGGGCGGGCACGGGTTCCTGCTGCGGCAGGCCCTCGCCCACGTCGGCCTCTCGGCCTCCTGACCGGCGTGGCACCGCGTCCCGCGCTGCCGGGCCGGCGCGCGGTGGCGATCGGGGCCGCCGCCCGCCGGCCCTGCACCCTCGTCGTGTGCCGGGGCTGTTGCTGTGGCGACGCCCGCAAGCACCCCGGCTACGACCACGCCTGGCAACTGGACCGCCTGCGCGCGGCCGCCGCCGCGTCCGACGGTGCTTTCCAGGTCCGTACGACGGACTGCCTCGGCCCCTGCGACCAGGCCAACGTCATCGTCGTGCAGCCCTCCGCCGCCGGACGCCGGGCGGGTGGCCGGGCCACCTGGGTCGGGTTCGCCACGGACGACGACTGCACGGAGGAGATCCTGGACTGGGCGGCCGCGGGCGGGCCGGGCGTCGCGGAGCCGTCGGTCACGCTGGAGCTGCAGTTCATCCGTCCGCCGCGGGAGGCCCGGGCCCGCGGCCGCAGGTGACGGCACCCGCCCGGCCCGGCCGATCCCCCGCACCGCCCGGACCCGCCCGCCCTCGCCGGATGAACGCCCCCTAGCGCACGGGCAGTTCGTACCGCACCCCGGTGAGCTTTTCCGACACCTCCCACAGCCGGCGCCCGGTCTCCTCGTCGGCCGCCTCGGCGGACAGCCGTACCCGGGTCGGCGCGCCCCGCAACTCGCCCCGGCCGTCCGGCCCGATGAAGTCGCCGCCACGGGCGTCGGGCGCGGTCGCCGCGTAGAGCTGGGGCAGCGCGCCTTGGTCGGCGGGCTGTGCGAGCAGCGGGCCGCCGAGGTGCCCGAACAGCACGCGGTAGAGCCGGACCGGCCCGTTGAACTGGAGGTTGGTGCGGGTGTAGCCGGGGTGCGCGAGCAGGCTGCGCACCGGACTGCCCGCCGCCTCGAGCCGTCGGTGCAGCTCCCGTCCGAAGACGGCGCCCGCGAACTTGGACTGGTTGTAGAACACCATGGGCCGGTAGCCGCGCTCGCCGGAGAGGTCGTCGAGGCGCAGGTGACCCTGCCGGTGGTTGACGGAGCTGACCGTGACGACCCGCGGATCGCTCCCCGCGGCCAGCCGGTCGAGCAGCAGACCGGTGAGCGCGAAGTGTCCGAGGTGGTTCACGGCGAACTGCATCTCGTGCCCCTGGGCGCTGAGCGTGCGCGGTGGCGCCATCACGCCGGCGTTGTTCACGAGGACGTCCACGCGCGCGTGATCGGCGCGCAGCCCGTCGGCGAAGGCGCGCACGGAGTCGAGGTCGGCGAGGTCGAGCCGGCGCACCTCGAGCCGGGCGCCGGGCTGTGCGGCGGTGAGGTCCGCGACGGTCCGCCGACCCTTGTCCGGGTCGCGCACGGCGAGCACGACGTGTCCGCCCGCACGGGCGAGGGCCCGGGTGGTCGCCAGACCGAGGCCACTGGTGGCTCCGGTGACGACGTGCACCCGTCCGGTCCGGTCCGGGATCTCCGCGGTGGTCCAGCGCTGCTGCTCGGTCATGCGGCACACGTTGCCTACGATGTCACCAAGTGTCAAGTAGACATCGCGTGCCAAAAATGGCATGAGAGGTACGATGGGGTGGTGAGCACCCGACCGGAAGTCAGCCTGGCCCAGCGCAAACGTCAGCTCGTCTCGGACGAACTGACCGAAGCAGCCCTGCAGTTGCTCGCCCTGAAGGGGTTCGACGGCGTCACCATCGACGAGATCGCGGTCGCGGCCGGCGTGTCCAAGCGGACGTTCTTCCGGTACTTCGCGTCCAAGGAGGACGTCGTCGTCCAGTTCCTGTCCGGCATGGGCGAGGCGATGCGCGCGGAACTGGCGGCCCGCCCCGCCGACGAGCCCCCCTCGGTCGCCCTGCGGCACACCGTCCAGGTGCCCGTCGCCGAGTGCGCCGACCGCTCCGACCACGCCGAACGGGCTCTGCGCGTGGTCCGCCTGATCCTGCGCACCCCGGCCCTGCGCGCCCGCTTCCTGGAGCGCCAGGCGCAGTGGCGCGACGACCTCGCCACGGAACTGGCCCACCGCCTCCCACCCGGCCCCGACACCGGCCTGCGGGCCCAGCTGGCCGCGGGAATGACGCTCACCGCCTTCGACACGGTCCTGCGACGCTGGAGCGACAGCGACGGCGCCGAGGACCCGGCGGACCTGACCGACCGCGCGTTCACCCTGCTGGCCCCCGCGCTGGACGCCGACCAACCGGCCCTGTGACCAAGCGAGTTGGATCCCGGTGATCTTGATGACGTAGGTTGTCCGGATGGTGGAGGGGACGAAGAGCGACGCGCGAGCCGTGCGGTCGGGCGGGGCGGCACGCTCGTCCGTGCTGATGGCGCTGGGCACCGTGGTGTCCCGGGCGACCGGCCTGATCCGGCAGGTCCTCCAGGCGGCCGCCCTGGGCACCGGCCTGCTGGCCAGCACGTACAACACGGCGAACACGGTGCCGACCAGCCTGTACACGCTGCTGATCGGCGGCGCGCTCAACGCGGTGCTGGTGCCCCAGCTGGTGCGGGCGAGGACCACCCACCCCGACGGCGGGCGTGCCTACGAACAGCGACTGGTCACCCTGGTCGTCACCGTCCTGGCCGTCGGCACCGCCCTCGCCGTGTGGGCGGCCCCGCAGATCGTCGCGGTGTACATGCGCGACACCCCGGACAACCACGAGGCCTACGAACTCACCGTGGTCTTCGCCCGTTTCCTGCTGCCGCAGATCTTCTTCTACGGCCTGTACAACATCTACGGCCAAGTCCTCAACGCACGCGAGCGGTTCGGCGCGATGATGTGGACCCCCGTCCTCAACAACGTCGTCCTGCTGGGCATGTTCGGCGCCTACCTGGGCCTGATGACCGTACCGGAACGGGTGCAGGACATCACCGGCGCCCAGGTCCGCCTGCTGGGCATCGGGACGACGGCCGGTGTCGCGGTGCAGGCCCTCGCCCTGATCCCGTTCGCCCGGGCGGCCGGTTTCCGCTTCCGTCCGAGGTTCGACTGGCGCGGCTCGGGTCTGGGCTCCGGGATCCGCGCCGCCCAGTGGACCCTGCTGTTCGTCCTGACGAACCTGGTCGCCCTGACGGTGGTCACCAACTACGCCAACGCGGCCGACCAGGCACTGCCCGACGCCGGCGCGGGCTACTCGGCGTACACGTACGCGCAGACGATCTGGATGCTGCCGCAGTCGGTGGTGACCGTCTCCCTGGTGACGGCGCTGCTGCCGCGCATGAGCCGGGCGGTGGCGGAGGGCCGGATCGCGGACCTGCGCGCGGACCTGTCGCGCGGACTGCGGGTGAGCGGGGTCGTCATCGTCCCCGCCGCCTTCCTGTTCCTGGCCCTGGGCCCGCGGATCTCCACGCTGTTGTTCGCCCACGGCGCGGCCGACGCGGCCTCCGCCCGGCCGCTCGGGCACATGCTGCAGGCCTTCGGCCTCGGGCTGATCCCCTTCTCCGCGCAGTACCTGCTGCTGCGCGGCTTCTACGCCTTCGAGGACACCCGGACCCCGTTCTTCCTGGCGGTCCGGATCGCGGCGGTCAACATCGCCCTGGCCACCGCCTGCCACCTGCTGCTGCCCGCCCGCTGGGCGGTGACCGGCATGGCCGGCGCCTACACCCTGTCCTACCTGGCCGGCCTCGCCGTCACCGTGCGGCTGCTGCGCCGCAGGACCGGCGCCCGCCTCGACGACGGGGCGCTGCGGCGTACGTACACCAGGCTGATGTGCGCGGCAGGTCTTGCCGCGGCCCTGGCCTGGGCGGTGGACCGGGCCTGCGGTCGGTCACTGGGCGACGGCACCCTGCCCACCGCGCTCGCGCTCACGGCCGGGGCCCTGACCATGGCGCTGGTGTACGTGGGCCTGGCCCGGCTGCTGCGGGTCGAGGAGCTGCGACAGCTGCCCGGGCGACGTACGACTCGCCTCTGAAGGACCCCGCGAACACGAGGAAGGCCGTCTCCTCGTGTTCGAGGAAACGGCCTGCGACCCGCATAAGAGCTGGTCGGGACGACAGGATTTGAACCTGCGACCCCTTGACCCCCAGTCAAGTGCGCTACCAAGCTGCGCCACGTCCCGTTGCCCGTCTGACCTGGGGTTTCCCCCGGCCGAACGTGCAGTGAAACCATACCGCACTCGGGTCGGTGGTCGCGCATCCGTTTATCGGGGCCCGGCCGCCGTCGCTCCCCGGCCGGCGCCCCGGCTCCGCGTCACTCCCCCGCCGCCACCCCCAGCCCGGGATACGCCTCCAGCAGCCGCGGCGGTGCCGCCTGACGCCAGGAGTCGGCCAGGATGTCACGCAGCTCGTCCTCGTCCTCCAGGGCGGCCAGCCGGACCCGGACCCAGGCGAACTGGGCCTCGTGATCGGCGATCCAGAACTTCCCGGGCTCGGCGAGGACCAGTTCGTCGCGCTCCTCCTTGGGGCAGCGCACGGCGATGGAGGTCTCCTCCTCGGGCAGCGTGGCGAACATCTTCCCGGCGACCCGGAAGGTGGGCATGCTCCAGGCGATCTTCTCCGTCGTGTCCGGCAGGGACAGGGCGATACGGCGTACGTCTTCGGCGTCCGGCATGCTTCGCACCGTAGCGCCTGCCACTGACAGTCACCCGGCGGCGACCTGCTTGTAGTACAGGGTGGTCGGCCGCAGGACGCCGGCCGGGCTCGCCGCGTAGTCGGGGATCACGCCCGCCCTGGTCCATCCGGCACTGCGGTAGAGGTGTTCGGCGGGGCTGTCGGTCTCGGTGTCGAGGTGGAGGAGGGTGACGCCCACCGCGGCGGCGGCCTCCTCCGCGGTGGTCAGGAGCCTGCGGCCGAGGCCCCTTCCCCGAGCCTCCCGGCGGACCATCAGCTTGACGAGTTCGGCGCGGTGCCGGCTGTTGGGCTTGCCGGGGAAGGCCAGGCTGACGGTGCCGACGACGCGGTCGCCGTCGTGGGCCGCCCAGACCGCGAGGTGACCGGCGGCCACATCCGCCACCCGCTCCCGCCACCAGGCGACGGCCTCCGCGCGGGCGAGCGGGGCGAGGAAGCCGACCGAGGCACCGCCGTCCACCGTGTCGACCAGGAGCTCGGCCAACGCGTCCGTTCTGTCGAGCAGTTGGCCGGCGTCGAGACGGGTCGTCGTCATGGCAGCACCACCGCCAGCACGTACCGCACGTCCGTGTCCCCCGCGCACCGGAACCGCGTCGGCCCCCACACGCGCATCCGCAGGCAGTCACCGGCGTCCAGGTGATGGTCGACGTCCTGCACCGTGACGTCGACGGCGCCCTCCAGGACCCAGACGTGCTGCTCCAGACCGGCCACGGGCGGCCGGTCGTAGGCGATGTCGGCGCCCACGGAGAGCCGTCCCTCGACCAGTTCGCCCCGCAGTCCGGGGTGCGGCGGCGACACCGATCGCCGCACGAACCCGGAGGTCCGGTCCTCCCACAGGGGTTGCTCGGCGGCCCGGACCAGCGGCGCGGGCTCCGCCTCCACCTCGCCGAGCAGCCGGGACATCGTGCGTCCGTAGACATGGCACAGGCGGTTGAGGGTGGCGGCCGTGGGGCTGATCTCCGCCCGCTCGGCGCGGGACAGGGTCGAGCGGCTCACCCCGCTGAGCCCGGCCAGCTCCCCCAGCGACCACCCGCGTTCGGCCCGCAGCTCGGCCAGGCGGGCGGCGAGCCGGGCGTCGACGGGGTCCGGCGGCCCGGCCTCACCGGCTGCGGGTCGCGTGCGGCCCTGTTGCGTGTTTCTCATATCCGGGAATCTATCCCGGATATGAGACAGCCTTGTTACGTAGAACTCACTCCTGAGCCGCCTCCCCGAGCGCGTCCAGCACCGGCCGGATCAGCGGGTGCTCCTCCGCGCCCCGGCGTACGGCCGCGAAGACACGGCGGGTGGGGGCGACCCCGTCGACGGGGCGGACGACCACGCCCGTGAGGTCCATGCCGCGCAGCGCCGACCGCGGCACGAGCGCCACCCCGGCATCGGCCGAGGCCAGCGCGACGACCGCCCGGAAGTCGTCCGAGGAGTGCTCCAGGCGGGGCTGGAAGCCCGCGTGCTCACAGGCCAGGACCACCACGTCGTGGCAGGGGTTGCCGGGGTACGGGCCGATCCACGGATCCTTCGCCAGCTCGGCGAGCGGCACCTCGGCCACGTCGGCGAGCCGGTGGGTGACCGGGACGACGGCGTCGAAGGGCTCGGCGTACAGCGGGACATGGGTGAGGCGCGGGTCGTCGGCGGACGGGGCCCCGCGGTACTCCACGGCGACCGCGACATCGACCTGGCGGTCGAGGACCATCGGCAGGCTCGCGTCGCCCTCGGCGTCCCGGACGCGGATCCTTATCCCCGGCGCGGTGCCGGCGAGCCGGGCCACCGCGGGGGCCACGACCAGGGCGATGCCGGTGGCGAAGGCGGCGACCGTGACCGTCCCGGCGGCCCCCGAGCCGTAGGCGGCCAGTTCCGCCTCGGCCCGCTCCAGCTGGGCGAGGACCGCGTGGGTGTGGGCGAGCAGGATCTCGCCGGCCGGGGTGAGCCGTACGCCCTTCGCTCCCCGTTCGACCAGACGGTGGCCGGTCTCCTGCTCCAGGGCCGTGAGCTGCTGGGAGACGGCGGAGGGCGTGAGGTACAGCGCGGCGGCAGCCGCCGTCACGGTGCGGTGGTCGGCCACCGCACGGAGGATGTGGAGCCGCCGCGCTTCGATCACGGGACCGATTCTCTCAGTTTGTCCGGAGTGCTCAGCCTTCCAGTTCCGCACGGGCCGCCACGAAGGCGTCGACGGCCCGGTTCACGTCGTCCGTGGAGTGCGCCGCGGACAGCTGGACGCGGATACGGGCCTGGCCCTGCGGAACGACCGGGTAGGAGAAGCCGATCACGTACACCCCGCGCGCCAGCAGCAGCTCGGCCATCCGGCCCGCCTTCGCCGCGTCGCCGATCATCACGGGCGCGATGGCGTGGTCGCCGGGGAGGACGTCGAAGCCCTCCTCCGTCATACGGCGGCGGAACAGGGCCGTGTTCTCGGCGAGCCGCACCCGCAGGTCGTCGGCGGACTCCAGCAGGTCCAGGACCTTCAGCGAGGCCGCGGCGATCACCGGAGCGAGGGTGTTGGAGAAGAGGTACGGGCGCGAGCGCTGGCGCAGGAGCGCCACGATCTCGGCACGCGCGGCGACATAACCGCCGGAGGCGCCGCCGAGCGCCTTGCCCAGCGTGCCGGTGATGATGTCGACGCGGTCCATCACACCGTGCAGCTCGGGCGTGCCCCGGCCGCCGGGGCCGACGAAGCCGACGGCGTGCGAGTCGTCCACCATGACCATCGCGTCGTAGCGGTCGGCGAGGTCGCAGATCTCGCGGAGGGGGGCCACATAGCCGTCCATCGAGAAGACGCCGTCGGTGACGACCAGACGGCGGCGCGCGTCGGACGCCTCCTTCAACTGCGCCTCCAGGTCGGCCAGATCACGGTTGGCGTACCGGAGGCGACGGGCCTTGGACAGGCGGATGCCGTCGATGATCGAGGCGTGGTTGAGGGCGTCGGAGATCACCGCGTCCTCGGGGCCGAGCAGCGTCTCGAAGACACCGCCGTTGGCGTCGAAGCAGGAGGAGTACAGGATCGTGTCCTCCTGGCCGAGGAACGCCGACAGCCGCGCCTCCAGCGCCTTGTGCACCTCCTGCGTACCGCAGATGAAGCGCACGGACGCCATGCCGTAGCCCCAGCGGTCCAGTGCCTCGTGGGCGGCGGCGACCACCTCGGGGTGGTCGGCGAGGCCGAGGTAGTTGTTGGCGCAGAAGTTGAGGACCTCGCCGGGGCGGCCGCCCGCGGTGACGTTCACGGTCGCGGACTGCGGGGTGCCGATGACGCGCTCGGGCTTGTGCAGCCCGGCGGCGCGGATCTCGTCGAGGGTGGCGCGAAGATCGTCGCGTACGGAGTCGAACATGGGAAGGCTCCTGAAGGTGCTTGCGCGGAAGGGGAGTCACTCGGTCCGGCGGAAGGGAGGTCACTCGGTCCAGTCGAGGATGACCTTGCCGCCGCGACCGCTCGCCGCGTCCTCGAACGCCGCCTCGAAGTCGCGGTGGCCGTAGCGGCCGGTGATCACGGGGGCGAGGTCGAGGCCGCCCTCCAGGAGGACCGACATCGCGTACCAGGTCTCGAACATCTCGCGGCCGTAGATGCCCTTGATCGTGATCATCGACGTGACGATCCGGGCCCAGTCGACCGGGAACTCCTCGGACGGCAGGCCGAGCATGGCGATACGGCCGCCGTGCGTCATGTTGGCGATCATGTCGCGCAGGGCCTCGGGCCGCCCGGACATCTCCAGGCCGATGTCGAAGCCCTCGCGCAGGCCCAGCTCGCGCTGCCCGTCGGCGATGGACGCCTGCGACACGTCGAGGGCGAGGCTCGCGCCGATCTTGCGGGCCAGTTCCAGGCGCTCCGCGCTGACGTCGGTGACGACGACGTTGCGGGCGCCCGCGTGCCGGGCGACGGCGGCGGCCATCAGGCCGATCGGGCCCGCGCCGGTGATCAGGACGTCCTCACCGACCAGCGGGAAGGAGAGCGCGGTGTGCACGGCGTTGCCGAACGGGTCGAAGATCGCCGCCACGTCGAGGTCGACCGGCACGCGGTGCACCCAGACGTTGGACGCGGGCAGGGCGACGTACTCGGCGAAGGCGCCGTCGCGGCCGACGCCGAGACCGACGGTGGCCCGGCACAGATGGCGGCGCCCGGCGAGACAGTTGCGGCACTTGCCGCACACGAGGTGGCCCTCGCCGCTGACCCGGTCGCCGACGGCGACGTCGGTGACGTCCCGGCCGGTCTCCACGACCTCGCCGACGAACTCGTGCCCGACCACGAGCGGGGTGCGGATCGCCTGCCGCGCCCAGCCGTCCCAGGCCCGGATGTGCAGGTCGGTGCCGCAGATGCCGGTGCGGAGCACCTTGATCAGTACGTCGCCGGGTCCGACTGCGGGCTCCGGCACGTCCGTGAGCCACAGCCCGGGCTCCGCCTTCTCCTTGACCAGCGCCTTCAACGCTACGGCTCCTGTGGGTGAGGCCCGCGCCGGGCATGCCGAAGGAGCCCGCGGCGGGGGGAGGGTGGGATCTCGTAGCAATCTGCCGTACGGGGGCGGCCCGGTCCATCGAGACTTTCTTAAGCGGTGCCACAGATCCGCTTCACGCCTCCCGGCGGCGTGCGACCCTGGACGGGGGACCGACCGACGGGGAGCCGCTCATGACCACAGCCCAGGACCTGTTGCTCGTCTCGTTGGACGTGCCGCCCGTGCGTCCGGTGGAGCAGGGTGAACTGTCCCTCGCCCTCGCGGGAGCCGAGGTGATCGACCTGGCAGAGGCCGGAGCGCTCGTCCTCGACGACGACCGCCTCGTGCCCGGCCCGCAGCCGGCGGCGCAGGACCGCCTTCTGGCGGAGGCCGCGTCGTCCCTCGTCCGGGAGGAACCGTACGAGTCGGTCGAGGACTGGCTGTGGCGCCGAGGCCGTGGCCTGTCGGCGGCCTACACCGCCCGGCTGGAGGCGGACGGGCTCCTCACCCGGCCGCGCGGCCGCCTGTTCGGCGCACGGTCGGGCCGCCTGACGCCGGCGGAGTCACCGGCCCGTCGCCACGCCGCGGAACGCTGGGCGTCGGGTGAGCCGGTCCTCGCCGCGCTGGCCGCCGCGGCCGGTGTCCGGGAGGAGCCGGCCGACGGTTTCCCGGGTGCGCCGACCGACCCGGTGGTGACCGTGCTGGCCGCGGTCGGCGACGCGGTGACGGAACTGGCGGGCGTACGGCAGCGACGGTCCGTCGAGGATGCCGCCTTCGACAACGTCTGGCGGGCCGTCTGACGGTGGCCCGGCGCGCCCGGGCCCGCTTCGTGACCGCGTGAGGCGCCGCTCACGGCGGGCCTGCGGCCTCCCGGCGTTCCAGCCGTCCGGCGAGATCCGCCGCCGTCGCCTTGATGGTCTCCAGGCCCGCCTTCCCCCAGGGCCGGGGCGCGAGGTCGGCGACGCTCACCGTGCCGAGCACCGTGCCGGTCGTGTCGATGAGCGGGGCGCCGAGGTAGGAGCGGATGCCGTACTCGTCGACGACCGGGTTGCCGGCGAAGCGCGGATAGTCGCGGACGTCCTCCAGGACCAGCGCCTTGCGCCGCACGACGACATACGGACAGTAGCCGTGGTCGCGGGGCAGCCGGCGGCTCAGCTCGGGCTTGCCGCCGCGGGCGGCCCGGCCGCCGTCCGGGGTGTGCAGCCCGGCGAGGAGCTGCTGTTCCTCGTCGATGAAGTTGACCATGGCGTACGGCGCCCCGGCCAGCTCGGCGAGACGGTCCGCGAAGGCGTCGAGGGCGGGGTCCGGCCGCTCCCCGAGGCCGAGTCGGCGCAGTCTGCGCATCCGGGCGGGAGCTTCCTTGTCCTCGGGGGTGAGCAGCAGTCGACCGGCCGGGCGCGGCGGGTCGTAGCTCATGGGCGTGCTCCGTCGCTGTCGAGGTACGGCATGTGCGGCTCCGGTGCGTTGTGTGCGGGAATCACATGTGGGCGCCGCGGCTCGGCCGGGGTGCCGCCGGTGCGTGCGCGATGAGGTGCCTGACGAGGGTGAGGAGGGTCTGGACGCCGGAGGCGGAGATACGTGCGTCGCAGCGCACGACGGGGATCTCCGGGGGCAGGTCCAGGGCCGCGCGCACCTCCTCGGGGTCGTAGCGGTGGGCTCCGTCGAACTCGTTGACGGCGACGATGAAGCCGAGGCCGCGTTCCTCGAAGAAGTCGACGGCCGCGAAGCACTCCTCCAGACGGCGGGTGTCGGCCAGGATGACCGCGCCGAGGGCGCCCTCGGACAGCTCGTCCCACATGAACCAGAACCGCTCCTGTCCGGGGGTGCCGAACAGGTACAGCACGTGGTGCGGGTCGAGCGTGATCCGGCCGAAGTCCATCGCCACGGTCGTCTCGACCTTGTTCTCGATGCCGTCGAGGTTGTCGGTCGCGGCGCTGACCGTGGTGAGCAGCTCCTCGGTGCTGAGGGGCGCGATCTCGCTGACCGCGCCGACGAAGGTGGTCTTGCCGACCCCGAACCCTCCCGCGACCAGGAGTTTCAGCGCGGTGGGAAAGGGGTCGGGGCCGTCGTCGTGCTCATCGCGCTCAGAGCTGGCGTCGTAGTCCATCGAGCACTGCCTCCAGTAGGGCCCGGTCGGTGGGGTTGTGGTGGAACTCGGGGGGCTTGGTGGTCAGCGCCCCGCAGTCGACGAGGTCCGACAGCAGCACCTTGGTGACCACCGCCGGCAGCTTGAGGTGGGCGGCGACCTCGGCGACCGGGACGGGTGCGCGGCACAGGTCGAGGGCCTGTGCGTGCTCGGGGCCGAGGTAGCCGAGGGGGGTCGCCCCGGTGGCCCTCACCTGGGTCATGAGGTCGAGGGCGACGGTGGGCTCGGTGCGGCCGTTGCTGACCGTGAACGGGCGCACCAGCCGTCCGGCCGCGTCGTCGAGCCAGGGCCCGTCGCCGACTGCTGCCACGCTCAAGGCCCCATCACCGACGGTTCCACGGCGTGCTGCCGGGGCGCGGTCACCAGGTAGGGGCGGACGCTCTTGACGAGCATCGCCATCTCGTAGCCGAGGACCGCGGCGTCGGCCTCGCGGTCCGCTAGGACGGCGAGGCAGGTGCCGGAACCGGCCGTGGTGACGAACAGCAGGCTCGAGTCGAGCTCGACGACGACCTGGCGCACGTCCCCGCCGTCGCCGAAGCGGACGCCGGCGCTGCGGCCGAGGGAGTACAGACCGGACGCCAGGGCGGCCATGTGGTCGGCGCTGTCGGGGTCGAGGCCGTGCACGGACTTCACGAGGCCGTCGCAGGAGAGGAGGACCGCGCTGGTCGTGTGCGGTACACGCTGCACGAGGCCGCTCATCAGCCAGTCGAGGTCGGATACGAGGCCGGTCGGCGCATCGCTCGCCATGGTGGATCGACTCCTTGGGGTACGAAGGTCTGCGGGAGCGGTGGGGGTGAGGGCAGAGGTGGGGGTGGCGGTGGGGGTGGGGGTGGTCAGGGGCGTGCTCATCCGGCTGGTGCGCTCCCGTCGTGCCGGGTGGTGGGGAGGTGGTCGGGGCCGGACACGCGGTACGCCTCGGGGACGGCGGGCGCGTGCGCGGGGTGTGCTTCGGACACGGCGGTCGGGGGCGGTACGTCCGTGGTGGGCGGCGAGGGCGTCAGGGGGTCCGGCGCCGTGAACGGGGCCGGTTCCGGGGCGTCCGCCTCCAGGCTCTGCTGGGCCTCGGCGAGGCCGATGCCGCGCTGGAAGGCCGCCATCAGGCCGGGGTCGTGGCCGGCGGGCCGCTCGTCGTCCTGGCGCGGGGCCGGGCCGCCGCGCAGCTGGGGCGCGATGTGCTCCTGGGCGCGGCGGCGGGGCAGTCGGGGCTTGCCCATGGTGCCGCGCACGGCGCCCGCGCGCGGGGTCGGTACCCGGCCCGCGTTCTCGTCCACGACGGGCCGGTCGCCGGGCCGGATGCCGGGAACGGCCTCCGCCGGGTTGGGCCGCTCCTCGTGGGCGCCGCGCACGGGCAACGGGGCCGGGCCACGGTCGCCCAGGTGCGCGGTGTCGTGCTCGGGCCGGCCGGACGGGAGGGACGACCCGCCCGGGAGCCGGGTTCCGGGGCCGGCCTGCGAGCTCGGGGGCACGGGCAGCGGGGCCGGGCCACGGCCGCCCAGGTGCGCGGTGTCGTGCTCGGGCCGGCCGGACGGGAGGGACGACCCGCCCGGGAGCCGGGTTCCGGGGCCGGTCTGCGGGCTCGGGGGCACGGGCTGCGGGCTCGGGGGCACGGGCTGCGGGGTCAGCGGGGGCCGCAGCCCGTCCGAGGTGGTCCGCGGCTGTCCGGGGGACGGCGGCCGGCCGCCGGCGGACGTGCTCCGCGCCGGCGGTCCGTCGGCCCTGCGCCGTGCCTCGGCCGTGACCGGCGTACCGGACTGAACCGCCCCGGACGTCAGGATGGCCTGCGGCTGGGGCGTGCCGGTCCGGCTGCTGGGGCCGGGCGCCGGGGTCCGGCCGGCCGGTGGCCGGGGCTCCGCCCGGACCTGCGCCTGCCCCTGCACCGTCCGGGGCGCCCGCCCCCGCACGTCCTCTGCGGCCGGCGCCGCTCCCCCGCGCTTCTCCTCCGCCGACGGCCCGGGCAGCACCGTCGCCGAGCCCAACAGGGCCTGCGGTACGACGAGGACGGCCTGGACCCCGCCGTAGATGTTGGTCTGCAGACGGACCCGGATGCCGTGGCGGCGGGCGAGCTGGGAGACGACGAAGAGGCCGATGCGGCCGTCGGCCAGCAGGCGGCCGACGTTGACCTGGTCGGGGTCGGCGAGCAGGGCGTTCATCCGGCTCTGTTCCTCGGCGGGCATGCCGAGGCCGCGGTCCTCGACCTCGACGGCGAGCCCGGAGGTGACGAGGTTGGCGCGCAGCAGCACCTGGGTGTGCGGGGCGGAGAACACCGTGGCGTTCTCGACGAGTTCGGCGAGCAGATGGATGACGTCGGCGACGGCGTGCCCGCGCAGCTCGCCGTCGATCGGCGGGACCAGCTTGACCCGGGAGTACTGCTCGACCTCGGCGATGGCGGAGCGCAGCACCTCGATCATGGAGACGGGGTTGCTCCACTGCCGCCGGGAGACGGCGCCACCGAGCACGGCGAGGTTCTCCGCGTGGCGGCGGATGCGGGTGGCGAGGTGGTCGACGTGGAAGAGGCCCTTGAGGAGGTCGGGGTCCTCGATCTCGTTCTCCAGCTCGTCGAGGATCGAGATCTCGCGGTGCACGAGCGACTGAAGACGCCGCGCGAGGTTGACGAAGACCTCCAGCTTCTGTTCGCTGCCGGCCTGGCTGGAGAGCTGGGCGGCCTGGACCACGGCGGTGACGGCCCCGTCGTGGGCGCGCGAGAGGTCGGCGGCGAGCAGCTCGAACTCGTCGGCGTCGGCGGGCGGCCCGCCGCGCGAGGTGCGCTGGGGCGGGGTCTCGCCGCGGCGCAGCGCCTCCAGCAGGGCGCGCAGGTCGGCCTCGCCGTGTGCGCTGTTGCGGCGCAGGGCGGCGACGCGGTCGCTGACGGAGCGGGCGGCGCGGTCGGCGGCCACGGCCGCGATCAGGATGCCCGCGGCGGTCACTCCGACGGCGCCGGCCAGGACGGCCCACAGGGTCGGGCCGGGCCGGGTGCCGGTGGAGCGCACGGCGAACAGGACGGCCGCGCAGGCGCTGAGGGCGACGGCGGTCGGAGGGAGCACGGCGAGCCGCAGCAGCTGGGGCCGTATGTGTGTCTCGGCCGGTGCGGGTGCGGTGCGGGCGACCGGTCGTCCGTGCCGTCCGCCCTCACGGCGGTCTGCGCGTGCGGCCGGTGCGCGGAGGTGAGACATCGGGGGTCCTCGTACTGTGTCCGTCGGGCGTGGTGGTTCGCGCGGGTGCGCGACTCGGGCATGCGCCATCGCGGTGTCGGTCGAGAGAGCCGCGTATTCGGCCACACGTCGCCCGACGGACACTCACAGTAGTCGCCAACGCATCATGTGCGGTGGGCAGTTGACAAAGTCCCCCGGGGAGGGTCCCGCTCTGGTATGAGGCTTCGCACGTAAGAGCGACGACCCCCCGGAGTTCCCGGATCCCAGAGCGAAAGAAGTCGATCAGAGCTGGTCAGAGGCGCTCAGAGGTGCTCGCGGACAGAAGAAGGGGGCCGGGGAGCCTCACGCTCCCCGACCCCCTCCGCGATCCGCCGCGGCGGCCTCGGTCAGCCCGCCGGTACGGCCTCCGGGGCCTCGCCGTCCTCGGCCGCACCCTTCGGTATGTCACTCATCGTATCGGCCGTGGCCTTGGCTTCGAGGGCCGGCACCTCGGGCCATCCGCCCGCCGGGGCGAGCGCCACACCGCGCCACCACGGCTCGGCCGGGAAGGTCTCGGCGGTCGGCTCGAAGGGCTCGCCGGGCCGGGGCAGGGCGACGGGCGCACCGGCGGCGCGCGCGGCGGCCAGGGTGCCCTCGCCCGGATCGGCCCACGCGTGCGTGGCGAGGTTGAAGGTCGCCCAGTGGATCGGCAGCAGCACGCCCGCCGGCTCGCCGCCCTGGAGGTCGAGGTGGGCGAGCAGACCCTCCTCGGGTGTCATGTGGATGTCGGGCCAGAACTCGGAGTACGCGCCGATCTGGATCATCGTCGCGTCGAACGGGCCGTGTTCGGCGCCGATGGCCTTGAAGCCATCGAAGTAGCCGGTGTCACCGCTGTGGTAGATCCGGTGCTCCTCGCCCTCGACGACCCAGGAGGCCCACAGGGTGTGCTGGGTGTTGCGCAGGCCGCGGCCGCAGAAGTGGCGGGCCGGGGTGGCGGTCAGGGTGAGGGAGCCGACCTTCGTCGCCTCGTGCCAGTCCAGTTCGCGCAGCCGGCCGGGGGACACGCCCCAGTGTTCGAGGTGGGCGCCGACGCCGAGCGGCACGGCGAACAGGGTGTCCTTGCCGGCCAGCGCCTTGATGGTGGGCGTGTCCAGGTGGTCGTAGTGGTCGTGCGAGATGACGACGACGTCGACAGGGCCCAGGGCGGCGAGCGGGAGCGGGACCGGGTGCAGGCGCTTGGGACCGGCGAAGGGGAAGGGGGAGCAGCGCTCACCCCAGACCGGGTCGAACAGCACCCGGCGCCCGTCGATCTCCGCGAGCACGCTGGAGTGACCCATCCAGGTCAGGCGCAGGCCCGTGGCGGGCGGCTCGGCGAGGTCGGCGAGGGTGGTGGCGTGCACCGGGACCGTGCCCGCGGGGGCGCGGCGGGGGCGGGAGTCCTTGTCGAAGAAGACCTTGGCGAAGTCGAGGGCCGAGCCCGAGGGGCGGGTGCGCGCCGGGCCGCCGGGATTCTGGAAGACCCCGTCCTTGAAGTGGGGCGATCTGCGGATGCGCGCGAGGCGCTCACCGCTCGGGTCCGCGCCGAAGGCCTCGGGCCGCACGGCACGGAGCCCGGAGCTCAGGGTACGGAAACCGGCCACGGTACCTCCAGGTGGAGTCGCTGAGGACTCCCATTATGGTCGGGCCCTCCGACAACGCCGGACCGCCCTCGTCAACAGGCCTGCGGCACCGCGTTGACAGGGGGACTCAGGGATCTCGATACTGACCTGCTGTTCAGTAATGGTCCTGGTCGAGGAGTCCGTATGGCCGCCCCCTTGTTGTCCCTCACCTGGACCGACGACGTCACCGGCCGTCAGGGCTTCCTGGTCGTCGACCGGCTCGTGCGGGGTGTGTGCAGCGGCGGTCTGCGCATGCGGGAGGGCTGCACCCTCGACGAGGTGACCGGCCTCGCCCGCGGCATGAGCCTCAAGGAGGCGCTGCACTACGACCCCGAGGCACGCTACGTCCCCCTGGGCGGGGCCAAGGGCGGCATCGACTGCGACCCGCGCGCCCCGGAGGCGTACGGGCTGCTGGTGCGGTACCTGCGGGCGGTGCGGCCGTACGTGGAGAGCTGCTGGACGACCGGCGAGGACCTCGGGCTGACCCAGGACCTGATCGACCGGGCCGCCGCCGAGGCGGGGCTCGTCTCCTGCGTCCAGGCCGTCTATCCGCTGCTGGACGACGAGGAGGCGGCCCGTGAGCGGCTCGCGGACGCCTTCGCGGTCGAGGTGGACGGCATCGGTCTGGACGAGCTGGTCGGCGGCTGCGGCGTCGCCGAGTCCGTGCTCACGGCCCTGGACCGGGCCGGGGTGCCGTACGCCGGCACGCGGGTCGCCCTGCAGGGGCTCGGCACGATGGGCGGGGCCACGGCGCGCTTCCTCACGCGCGCGGGGCTGTCGGTCGTGGCCGTCGCCGACGTCAAGGGCACGATCGCCAACCCGGCCGGCCTGGACGTGGAGGCGCTGCTGGCCGCGCGGGACGCCCACGGCACCGTCGACCGCTCCGCGCTGCGCGCCGACGACCGTGAACTGCCGGGTGACGCCTGGCTGTCCGCGGAGGCGGAGGTGCTGGTGCCGGCGGCCGTGTCGTACGCGATCGGGGTGGACGAGCAGCAGCGGATCGGCGCCCGCTGGATCGCCGAGGCGGCCAACATGCCCGTCCTGCCCGAGGCGGAGGAACTGCTGCACGCGCGCGGGGTGCGGGTGCTGCCGGACGTCGTCGTGAACTCGGGGACGAACGCCTGGTGGTGGTGGACGCTCTTCGGTGACATCGGCGCGGACGCGGACGAGGCGTTCGCGTACACGCGCCGCTCGATGCGGGCGCTGGTCGAGCTGGTGCTGGAGCGGGCGGAGGCCGACGGGGCGACGCCCCGGGCCGCCGCGCACGCGGTCGCCGCCCGGCGCCTGGCGGTGATCGCGGAGCGGTTCGGCCGCCGGCGGTGAGGGCGTCCGCGCAGGTCGCGGCCCCTGCGCGAGGGGCCTGGTGTGTAGGGTGACGGCGTGGCGAGGGTCCGGTTGAGTGTGGCCGAGCGGCGCGAGGAGCTGCTGCGGGCCGCCATCGAGCAGATCGAGGCGCGGGGCGTGGCGGCGGTCAGGATCGCCGACGTGGCCGCGGCGCTCGGCGTGAGCAACGCGCTGGTGCTCTATCACTTCGAGACCAAGGAGAAGCTGGTCGCCGCCGCGTTCGCGTACGCGGCCGAGGACGACCTGGCGCATCTGCGCAAGCTGCTCGGCCGCCGTACGACCGCACTGCGCCGGCTGCGCTCGGCCGTGCGCTGGTACGCGCCCACGGGCCAGGCCAAGGGCTGGCGGCTGTGGATCGAGGGCTGGGCGGTGTCGCTGCGCGAGCCCGCCCTGCGGGAAGTGGCCCGGGACCTCGACCGGCAGTGGAAGGCGGCCCTCGCCGAGGTGATCGCCGAGGGCGTGGCCGCGGGCGAGTTCCGCTGCCCCGACCCGTCCGGCACCGCTCTGCGTCTGACGGCCCTGCTCGACGGGCTCGCCGTGCAGCTGACGTCCTACGCGGGTGCGGTGTCCCGGGCCCGGGCGCAGGAGTGGGTGGACGAGGCACTGGCCCGGGAACTCGGGCCGGGCACCGGGACGTTGAGCGCCCAGGAGCGCTGAGGGGCCCGGAGGGGCCCTGTCGGCCCGGCTTCCTCGCCCCCCTCCTCTCCTCACTCCAGCTCGTACACCGCCGTGACCGTCGCCGTCGCGCGGATCATGCCCGGCGCCACGGGCACTCCCGCGCCGAGGCCGGCCGCCTCCGCGGTCTGCGGTACGGGGCGCGGGTGGCCGACGGCGTCCTCGCTGAGGGAGACGAGCCGGCCGAGGCGGTGGCCGCTGAGGCGGGCGTACTGCTCGGCCTTGGCGTGGGCGTCGTCGTGCGCGGCCCGGCGGGCGCGGTCCTGAAGCGGTGCCGGGTCGGACACGTCGAAGGCGACGGAGGTGATGCGGCCCGCCTCACCGGTGGCCTCGGCGATCGCCTGGAGCACGGCGCCGGTCCTCGTCACCTCACGGACCTGCACGACGAAGGACTGCGCGGCCTGATAGCCCTTCAGACGGGAGGTGCCGTCGCTGGAGTCGTGGACGGGCATGAGGGAGACGTTCTCGGTACGGATGTCCCGGTCGGCGACGCCCTGCGCGCGGACGGCCCCCAGCAGCGCGTCGGCCGCCCTGGTCTGCGCGTCCAGGGCCGTCCCCGGGGTCGGGGCGATGGTTTCGACGCCGGCGCCGACGATCGCGAGGTCGGGGTCGGCGCTCGCGCTGCCCTCGCCGGTCACCGTGAGGGTGGCCGGGCTGGGCGCGGCCGGCAGCGCGGCGACGGGCCGGGCCGGCAGGGCGGTTGCCACCGGGGCGGCGACGGCCGGGAGACCGAGGGCGAGCAGGGTCACGACGGCGGCGGTGACCGGCTTGCGAGGGCGGGACATGGGCGGACGGGGCATGCGGGAGCGTTCCTTCGGCGCCGGGGGACGATGTGCGGTCATCCCAGCAGCCGGACCGGGCCGCGCGGCCGCACCACTCCCGGGTGCTCACCTCACTGGTGGAGCGGCCGGCCGTCCGACGTGGACGGCCGGCCGCGCACCGGCGCGGCTCACGCCACCGACGCGATCCGCATCTTGATGTCGTCGGGCGACAGCGTGCCCTTGGCCGTCACATGGTCGCCCGAGGACTCCCCGCGCAGCCGGCGCCCGATCCACGGCACCAGGTACTCGCGCGCCCAGTGCACATCGTCGCGCCGGACATCGAGGGTGCCGCGCGGCGGGAGCGGCGGCCAGGGCTGCTCCGGGTCGGCCGGGACGTCGAGGCCGAGGACCTGTCCGGCGCGCAGCGCCACGCGCGTGTGGCCCTCCGGAGAGAGGTGGAGCCGGTCGTCGTCCCAGGCCCTGCGGTCCTGCACCGACTTCAGGGACCACAGGTCGAGGACCGGGCAGCCGTACCGGTCGGCGATGGCACGGACGTGCCCGTTGTAGGTGGCGATCTTGCCGCGCAGGTGCTTCAGCACGGGCACGCCACGGGTGTCGAAGCCGGTCGTCACCATGACGGTGCCGGCGGCGGAGGTCAGCGCGGCGATGGCCCGCTCGAAGCGCTCGGCGACCTCGTCGGGGTCGGTGCCGGGGCGGAGGATGTCGTTGCCGCCCGCGCAGAAGGAGACCAGGTCGGGCGCGCGCTCCACCGCCTTCGGCAGTTGGTCCGCCATGATCTGGTCGAGCAGCTTTCCGCGCACCGCCAGGTTGGTGTACTGGAAGTCGCCCTCGGGCCGCCGGTCCGCGAGCAGTACCGCGAACCGGTCGGCCCAGCCGACGAACGCCCCGTCGGGGCCGGGGTCGCCCACGCCCTCGGTGAAGCTGTCCCCCACCGCCACGTACGACCCGATCACTGATCTGTTGTCACTCTTCGAATCGTCTGCCACAGGAGTGCATGATCCTCCTTCGAATGTGACCTACGCGACCGTAGGCAGGGGTTGACGTGCGGTGAGATAAGCCACTCCTAAAGAGTTTGCCAATCAGGGAATAAGGCACCCCGTCAGCCACGTCGACGCAGCGACCACACCCGGAAGCCGCTGATCCGGAAGTGGCTCCAGGTGGTGCGGAACGCGAAGTGCCCGCTGGTGTAGGGCTCCGGGTCGGTGTAGTCGAAGACGAGCCGCCCGTTGTTCCACCACCGGACGGTGGAGCCGTCGGAGACGATCCGCACACGGTTCGGCTCGTTCGCCACGAGCAGCGGCTCGGTGTAGTCGAGAATCAGGGGCCGCACCCCCGCCTGGCCGACGTAGCGGCGCAGCCGGGTGGTGGTGTTGGTGTTGGCGCCGTAGCCGACGTAGTACGTCTTCAGGTGGTCGTACTCCGCCAGCGCCCCGCCGCGCGGGGTGGCGAAGAGGTCGTCCGGGGAGCGGACGTCGACGGCGTTCCAGAAGTTGTTGAGGTCGGAGACGCGGTCGTTGACGCCGCCCGCGGAGACCGGGGTCGCGGTGTACTCGAGGACGTACGGCCCTTCGAGGCGCTGCTTGAACCAGATGGTCGCGCCGGCGGGCACGTCGACCTCCAGCGTCCCGCGGGAGGCGGTGACGGTGCCGCCGTTCTCCAGTTCCACGGCCCACTTGCCGAGGCCGTGGCGGAAGTCGTCGTGGGCGACGAGGCGGCGGTGGCGGGGCGAGGCGCTCGCGGTGGGGGCGAGGGCGGACAGGGCGGCGCCGGCGGCCAGGGCGCCGAAGGCTCTGCGCGTGGTCGTCATGGGATGCGGCTCCTTCAGTGGGCGGGGGTGATGAGGGAGGGCTGCGGGACACGGCGGGTCTCGGTGCCCGCGTAGCGCTCGGCCGCCTGGCCCCCGGGCGGGGAGCAGAGCCCGGCCGGCAGGGCGGCAGCGGTGACGGCGACGGCTCTTCGGCGTCGGACGGGGTTCACTCGGGACCTCCACAGAGCGTCAGAAAGCGCTTGCACCTGACGGAGATCACTGTGTCCCGACTCCGGCCCGGCTGTCGACGCCCGGGGGCGACCTGCCACAGGACCGCAATGAAACGATCATGAAAAAGCGAAGCCGACCATGGCGGTCGGCACCCGCACACCGGCCCGACGGGTGCCGCGCACGCCGAAGGCCGGACCCGTGGATCGGGATCCGGCCTTCGGTGTGCGTGTCAGGCAGGTGGTCGTGCGGGAGGTCAGCCGACCGGGACGCCGCGGGCGCGGAGGTAGGCGACCGGGTCGACGTCCGAGCCGTAGTTCGGCGTGGTGCGGATCTCGAAGTGCAGGTGCGGGCCGGTCACGTTGCCGGTCGCGCCGGACAGGCCGACCTGCTGACCCGCGGAGACGGTCTGGCCGGCCGAGACCGAGAGCTGGGACAGGTGGCCGTACTGCGCGTAGTAGCCGTCGGCGAGCCTGATGACGACCTGGTTGCCGTACGCGCCGCCCCAGCCCGCGGAGACGACCGTGCCCGCGCCGACCGCCTTGAGCGAGGTGCCGGTCGGGACGACGAAGTCGACGCCGGTGTGGTAACCGCTGGACCACATGCTGCCGGACATGTGGTACGGGGTGCCGACGGTGGCGCCGGCCACGGGCTGGACGTAACCGGTGGCGTTGCCGGTGAGCTCGGCGGCCTCGGTGGTCGACGTCTTCGACGCGGAGGACTGTGAGGCCGAGGACTTGGAGGAGTCCGACGACTTCGAGGACTTCGACGACTGCGAGGACTTCGAGGAGGAGGACGAACCGGTCGAAGCGGACGGCGACTTGGTGGCGCCGGCCGTGGCCTTCTTGCCGATCGAGAGCTTGAGGCCGGGGTGGATGAGCGACGGGTTGCCGCCGACGGCCTCACGGTTGTCCTCGTAGAGCCGCTGCCAACCACCGCTGACGTGCTGCTCGTCGGCGATCTTCGAGAGGTAGTCGCCGGCCCGCACCGTGTAGGTCGTGGCGCTCGCGGCGGACTTCGACTCGGCGGCGGACTTCTGCGCGACCGGGACGGCCTGAACGGCCTTTTCCGAAACCGAGGAAACCGAGGAAACCGAGGAAATCGACTGGGCGGCCGCCGACTGGGCCGGCGCGGCATGGGCGCCGGTGGCCCCGATGAGCGGGAGTGCGAGCGCGGCGCCGCCGGTTCCGGCGGCGGCGATGGAGCGGGTGAAGCGCTGGGGCTTCGGACGGCGGTGCTTACCCTTCGCGGGCATGGCGAATTCCTCTCCGGCGCCTGCGAGGTGAGCTGTCGGGTGCGGACTGGAGATGTCCGGCCGTACCGAGGCACGGCTTTACCCCAAGCCTGTTCCGGAGACCGGAACAGGCGGTTCTGCCTGTGGGTCCCCCGCTCCTGCCGTGCACGGGTGAGTGTGTGCGGGCTCCGGGCGGCGGCAGGATTGGGCGTCCGTCCGGAGTGGAGTGGAACGTAAGCGACCTAGACGCACAGGGACAAGCAGAGGTTGCGCTGTTCACGCCTTTCTCTTGATCCGCTGCGAGAATTCCCCGTCACGCTCCGTGCATCAAAAGGGCCGCTTTCCATGGAACGCCCTTGAAAAGCGCCATAATTACGTGAACATGACGGGCGACGCACGGTCACGAATATGACGCTCCTCACGTGACAGCCCTCCAGGATCCTTTATTCCGGAGCGAGTTGGAATGAAGGATCCAATTCGGACAGAAACCTCAGATGCGACGCAGACGGATAACCGCCGCATCAAGGTCGCCCCGCAGTCCGGTGCGCAACCCGTGGTGCAACAGCACCGCCCCCCGGTACGCTTCGCCCGTTTCGAGGCATTCGTACGATGCCGTCGGGTCGAGGCCGCGCAGCCGCAGCGCCGGAACCGGCTCGCCGTACCGCTGCGCCTGGAGCCAGGCGAGGACGACGGCCTCGTCCCCGCGCACGTACTGCACCGCGCTGAGCCCGCCCTCCGGGGCCCGCAGCCGGTAGAGGTCGCCGTGCTGCACCAGGGGCCGGATCTCCTTGTAGAGCTCCACCCAGCGCCCGGCCTCGTCGAGTTCCTCCTCGGTCCACTCGGCGAGGTCGCCGCCGACGCCGAGCACCCCCGCCATGGCGCTGACGAACCGGAAGCGCAGCGAGCTGACCCGCCCGTTGAGCTGGGTGTTGGGGCTGTCGGTGACCCAGGCGGCCATGACCCGTGCGGGGTGGATCTGGCTGAAGCCGTGCTGGATGGCGAGCCGGTCCAGCGGGTCGGTGTTGTCGGAGGTCCACACCTGGTCGGTGCGGCTCATGACCCCGAGGTCGATCCGCCCGCCACCGCCCGAGCAGGACTCGAAGGCCACGCCCGGGTGGGCCGCCCGCAGCCGGTCCAGCAGCGCGTACAGGGCGCGCACATGGTCGACCCAGAGCCGCTGGGCGTAGGAGTCGTCGGGCCAGCCGGCGTCGGTGAAGCAGCGGTTGAAGTCCCACTTGACGTAGTCGATGGGCGCGCTGGACAGGAGCGTGTGGAGCTGCTCCCACAGGTACTCCTGGACGTCCTCGCGCGCGAGGTTGAGTACGAGCTGATTGCGGAATTCCGTCCGCTTTCGTCCCGGCTGGAACTGCACCCAGTCGGGGTGCGCCCGGTACAGGTCGCTGTCCGGGTTGACCATCTCGGGCTCCACCCAGATGCCGAACTGCATGCCGAGCTCGTGCACCTGGTCGGCGAGCGGCTTGAGGCCGTTGGGGAAGCGGTCGGGGTTGGGCCGCCAGTCGCCGAGCCCGGCGTGATCGCCGGTGCGCGCCCCGAACCAGCCGTCGTCGACCACGAACAGCTCGACGCCGATGGCCGCGGCGCGCCGGGCGAGGGTCGCCTGCTGCTCCTCGGAGATGTCGAAGTAGGTGGCCTCCCAGGAGTTGAACAGCACCGGCCGGTCCCGTTCCGCGTCCGGGATCACGTGCGCGCGCTGGTAGGCGTGCCAGGCGCGGCTCGCGCCGCCGAAGCCGCCGTCGGTCCACAGTCCGGCGAAGACGGGCGTGGTGAAGGACTCCCCCACCGCCAGCCGCAGCAGACCCGAGTCGTCGTACCCGGCGCCGCCGGTGATCTGCACGCGCGCGTCGGGGAGTTGGGCCACGGCGATCCGCCAGGAGCCCGACCAGCCGAGGGCGCAGCCGTAGACCTCGCCGTGCTCCTCGGTCGCGTCGGTGTCCAGGGCGACCCAGGGCAGGTGCTGGTGGCCGGTGTGGCCGCGGCGGCTGCCGATGACCTTCTCACCGTAGGTGAGGGGGGCCCGGGTGAGGCGGGACTCGGCGGCCCAGCGGCCGTGCAGCTGGGACAGGCGCCAGTCCTCGCGGTCGGGCAGGGTCCAGGTGGCCGAGTCGGCGCGGAGCAGCTCCAGGGGCTCGTCGCCCTCGTTGCGCAGGGTCGCCCAGCGTTCCACGACGTCGCCGCGCATCCGGTAGTGCAGGGTGATGTCCAGCCCCGCGTCCCGGAAGCGCAGCCGCAGCTCGTCGCCCTCCGTCTCGTGCCCCGCGAAGGTCCACTCGGTGCCGCGCCGCTCGGCGGTGCGCACGGACAGGGCGGGCCGGACGAAGCGGGCGCCGCCCTCGACGGGGTACTCCTCGCGGCCGTCGAGCGGGGACTCGAAGGGCCAGTAGTCCGGCAGCGGGCGCACGGCGAGGGCCTCGGCGTCGGCGAGCGTGAGCCGCGGACCCCAGTGCAGATGCACGAGCTCGTCGGCCTCGGTGACATGGACGGCGTAACTGCTGCCGGGCCCCGAAAGGAGCCAGGTACGACCGTCGGCGGCGGACTCGGGCATCACAAACTCCCACTGATTCGAACAGGTGCGATCAAGCACGCACATCATCAGGGGCGGGTGTGCCGGCGGGCAATTCCTGTGGGCAACTCTTCACCTGGCCGGGAGCCGTCTTCGGGCCTGTGGACAACCCAGGGGCCCGGCACGGCATGTCGTATGGTCAGGGAGGTGTCCCGGCGGCCACGGAGCCGCGCCGACCGGGGCCGACGACTGGGAGGAGCCCCCGTGACGCAGCAGATCCCGTCGACCGAGCCCGAGTTGGCCGCTGTGCGCAACTTCCGCGACGTGGGCGGGCTGCCGACCGCCGACGGACGGCGGGTGCGCCCGGGTGTGCTGTTCCGCAGCGGCCACCTCGCGCACGCGACCGACGAGGACGCCGCGTTCCTCTCGTCCCTGGGGCTGCACACGATCTTCGACTTCCGCAACGCGGCGGACCAGAAGCTGGAGGGTCCGGACGTCGAGCTGCCGGGCGTGCGCAACGTGAACCTGCCGCTGACGGACCCGGCGGACGGCGCCGAGTTCTGGAAGATGGTCCGCGACGGCGACATCGACCAGCTGCGCGAGATCCTCGGCGAGGGCAGGGCCGCCCACCGGATGATCACCTCGTACCGCAGGATCATCAAGGAGCGCACGGCCGAGCACTCCCAGGTGCTGCACGCGCTCGCGGAGGACAGCGTCCCCGCCCTGATGCACTGCGCGGCGGGCAAGGACCGTGCCGGCCTGTCCGTCGCGGTGACGCTGCTCGCCCTGGGCGTGGAGCGCGAGGCGATCCTCGCCGACTACCTGGAGTCCAACGCCAAGCACCGCCGCTACAAGGTCCACCGCGGCGGCGCCTCCGCCGACGCCTACTCCCCCGAGGTCATGGAGTTGCTCAGCCCCCTCTTCGACGCCCGCGCCGAGTACCTCACGGCGGCGCTCGAGACCATCGAGGAGACCTGGGGCGGCGTCGACGCCTACCTGGAACGGGGGCTCGAGCTCGCCCCCGAGACGCGGGAGCGGCTGCGCGAGCGACTGCTCGACTGACGTCCGCGGGCCTCTACTGGTTGGCCCCCACCTCGAAGAGCAGCCAGAGGAACGCCGCGAAGACGTGCCCCACCGCGATGTAGATGATCAGCCGGATCCAGAGACTGCGCGGGAACCGCTCTTCGATGTCGCTCATGGCGTCTCTCCAGGGGTGGGGCCGAGGCACAGCGCGGCCGTCGGGCTCTGCAACAGGGTGTGGACGAACAGGAGCTCGACCCCGTCGGGGTCCGGCGCGGCGAGGCGGTGCGGGGTCAGCGAGTCGAAGTGCGCGCTGTCGCCGGGCCCGAGCAGGTGGGTGGTGTCCCCGAGGCGCAGCCGCAGCCGCCCCCGCAGGACGTGCAGCCACTCCTCCCCCGGGTGGACGCGCACGATGTCGCCCTGGGAGCCGTACGGCACATGGACCCGCAGGGCCTGCATGCCCCGCCCCGGCGCACCGGCCTGCCAGTAGGTCCACCCGCCCGCCCGGGTCGGTTCCATGTCGGCGGCGCGGACGACGGCGTCCCGGTCGGCGACCGTCTCACCGAGCAGCTCCGAGACGGTCGTACCGTAGACACGGGCGAGCGCGAGCAGCATCGGCAGCGAGGGCTGTCGTTGCCCGGTCTCCAGTCGGGAGAGATGGGCGGGCGACAGACCGGCGGCGCGGGCCGCGGCCTCCAGGGTGAGGCCGGCCCGGCGGCGGAGGGAACGCAGCCGGGGGGCGACGACGGGCAGCATGTCACCCGTGTCGGGGCCCCCGGCCGGCTCGGGGTCGGAGGAGCTCATGCCTCCATTGAGCCGAAGCCTTGCCTCTCGGGCAAATTCCTTGCCTCAGAGGCAAAGCCCCTCGGTGGGCCGGCTCGGCCACCGCCGGTGCGTCAGCGGTTGGCCACCGCCTGCTTGATCAGCGTCTTGCCGAAGTCCCACATCAGCCCGCCCCCGCTGTGGGCGTCGTCCATCACCTCGGTGAACGCGTCCACGAACCGGTCGACGTCCGCCTCGTCCACGACCAGCGGCGGGATCAGCTTGATCACCTCCAGGTGGTCGCCGGAAACCTGGGTGAGGATCCGGTGGCGCTGGAGCAGCGGGACGACCACCATCTGGGCGAAGAGCCCCTTGCGCGCGGTCTGCAGCATGGCCCACCGGCTGCGCAGCTTCAGTGACGTCGGCCGGCCGAACTCGATGCCGATCATCAGACCCCGGCCGCGGACGTCCGCGAGCAGCTCGTACTTGTCGACGAGCGCCGCGAGCCGGGACTTCAGCCGCTCCCCGGTGGCGCGGGCGTTCGCCACGATCTGGTCGTTCTCCATGACCGACAGCACCGCGAGGCCCGCGGCCATCGCCTGCGCGTTGGAGCCGAAGCTCGCCGAGTGGACCAGCACCCGGTCGATCGAGGAGAACACCTTCTTGAAGATCCAGTCCTTGCCGAGGGTGGCGCCGACCGGCACATAGCCGCCGGAGAGCGCCTTGGCCACGCACACCAGGTCCGGCTCCACGCCGTCCTCGTGCTGGTAGGCGTAGAAGTCGCCGGTCCGGCCGAGGCCCGTCTGCACCTCGTCGGCGATCAGCAGCGCCTTGTGCCGGTGCAGCAGCTCCTGTGCCGCGCGCAGATGACCGGGCGGGGCCTCGTGCACGCCCTTGCCCTGGATCGGCTCGACGATGAGGGCGGCGACGTCGCCCTTCTTCAGCTCCCTCGCCAGCGCGTCGAGATCGCCGAGGGGTACGGCCGTGTCGGGCAGCAGCGGGGCGAAGCCGTCGCGGAAGCCGTTCTCGCCGTTGACGGAGAGCGATCCGGTGGTGAGGCCGTGGAAGGCGTGGTCGCAGTAGAGGACGCGGGGTTTTCCGGTGGCCCGGCGGGCGAACTTCAGGGCGGTCTCGACCGCCTCCGTGCCGCTGTTGCCGAAGAACACCCGGTCCAGGTGCGGGCTGTGGGCGAGGAGGCGTTCGGCGAGCAGCCCGGGCAGCGGCTGGCAGTCGAAGCGGGTGAGGTCGGCGAGGGAGGCGTCGAGGACGTCGTGCAGCGCCTTGCGGACGACGGGGTGGTGGCGGCCCAGGCCCATCACCCCGAACCCGGCGAGCATGTCCAGGTAGTCGTTGCCGTCCGCGTCCCAGAAGTGGGCGCCCTCGGCGCGCTCGTAGACCTTGTCGAAGCCGATGGTGTGCAGCATGCGCGGGAGCTGGTGGTTGAGGTACTTGCTGTGCAGCTCGTAGCGCTCGGCTCCGCGCTCGGCCAGGAGGGCGCCGAGGTCGAACTCCTTGGTCATTCAGTCTTCTCCTCGCCTGAGCCGGCGGCCTCCCTGACCGCCAGGCTCGCGCTGATCCGTCCGGCGACCTCGACGGGTGTGAGGCCGATGTCGGCGAGCACCTCGGCGCGCTTGGCGTGCGCGAGGAACTGCTCCGGGATGCCGAACCGCCGTACGGGTACGTCGACTTCGGCGTCGCTGAGGGCCAGTGCCACCGCCGAACCGACGCCGGCGGCCCGGCTGTTGTCCTCGACGACGGCCACCAGGCGGTGCGCGGCGGCGAGGCCGGGCAGGGCCGGGTCGACCGGTTTGACCCAACGGGGGTCGACGACCGTGCAGTTGACGCCGCGCGCCTCCAGCAGCTCGGCGGCCTGCAGACACACCGGTGCCATCACGCCGACGGCCACCAGGAGCACGTCGGCCCGGTCGGCGCGGTGCAGGACGTCCATGCCGCCCACGTGGTCGACCGCCGGGATCTCGGGCCCCACGGACTCCTTCGGGAAGCGGACCAGGGTCGGCGCGTCGTCCACGGCGACCGCCTCCCGCAGCTGGGCGCGCAGCTGGTCGGCGTCGCGCGGGGCCGCGATCCTCAGGCCCGGGACGACCTGGAGCACGGACATGTCCCACATGCCGTTGTGGGAGGCGCCGTCGACGCCGGTCACACCGGCCCGGTCCAGCACGAACGTCACACCGCAGCGGTGCAGCGCCACGTCCATCAGCAGCTGGTCGAAGGCGCGGTTGAGGAAGGTGGCGTAGACGGCGACGACGGGATGCAGCCCTCCGGTGGCCAGCCCGGCCGCGCTCACCGCCGCGTGCTGCTCGGCGATGCCCACGTCCCACACCCGGTCCGGGAAGCGTTCGGCGAACTTGCCGAGGCCCACCGGGTGCAGCATGGCCGCGGTGATCGCGACGACGTCGTCGCGCTCCTCGCCGATCCGGACGATCTCGTCGCCGAACACCGACGTCCAGGACGGCCCGCCGGAGGGCACGAGCGGCGCGCAGGTCAGCGGGTCCATCACTCCGACGGTGTGGAAGTGGTCCTCCTCGTGCGCGAGGGCCGGTTCGTAGCCGCGGCCCTTCTCCGTGAGGCAGTGCACCAGCACCGGCCCGTGGAAGCGCTTGGCCCGGCGCAGCGCCGACTCGACGGCCTTGACGTCGTGTCCGTCGATCGGGCCGACGTACTTCAGGCCCAGGTCCTCGAACATGCCCTGCGGGGCGAAGGCGTCCTTGAAGCCCTTCTTCGCGCCGTGCAGGGACTCGTACACGGTGTGCCCGACGACCGGCGTGCGCAGCAGGACGTCCTTGCCCCAGGCCAGGACCTTCTCGTAGCCGTCGGTGGTGCGCAGGGTGGCCAGGTGGTTGGCGAGGCCGCCGATGGTCGGCGCGTACGAGCGTTCGTTGTCGTTGACGACGATGATCAGCGGCCGGTCCTTGGCGGCCGCGATGTTGTTGAGCGCCTCCCAGGCCATGCCGCCGGTGAGGGCGCCGTCGCCGATGACCGCGACGACGTGCCCCTTCTCCCCCTGCACCTGGCGGGCCTTGGCAAGTCCGTCGGCCCAGCCGAGGGCCGTGGAGGCGTGGCTGTTCTCGATGACGTCGTGCTCGGACTCCTCACGCGAGGGATAGCCGGACAGGCCGCCCTTGCCGCGCAGCTTGGAAAAGTCCTGACGCCCCGTCAGAAGCTTGTGGACGTAGCTCTGGTGGCCGGTGTCCCACAGGATGCGGTCCGCGGGTGACTCGAAGACCCGGTGGAGCGCGATGGTCAGTTCCACCACGCCCAGGTTGGGCCCGAGATGCCCGCCGGTCCGGGCGACCGCGTGCACCAGGAACTCCCTGATCTCGTCGGACAGTTCACCGAGTTCCACCTCGGACAGCGCCTTCAGGTCGCGTGGTTGCCGGATGTTCTCCAGGATCGTCACGCTCGGGCCCCCTCTCGGTCCGTGCTGTTCAACTCACGGTGACGGCCGGCTCCCCCGCCGCGACGCCGTCCTGCTCCATCTGCTCGGCGATCTTCATCGCCTCCTCGATGAGGGTCTCGACGATCTTCGACTCGGGTACGGTCTTGATGACCTCGCCCTTCACGAAGATCTGCCCCTTGCCGTTGCCGGAGGCGACTCCCAGGTCGGCCTCCCGCGCCTCGCCCGGGCCGTTGACCACACAGCCCATGACCGCGACCCGCAACGGCACCTCCATGCCCGTCAGGCCGGCCGTGACCTCCTCGGCCAGCTTGTAGACGTCGACCTGGGCGCGCCCGCAGGACGGGCAGGAGACGATCTCCAGCCGCCGCTGCCTGAGGTTCAGCGACTCCAGGATCTGGATGCCGACCTTGACCTCCTCGGCGGGCGGCGCGGACAGGGACACGCGGATCGTGTCGCCGATGCCCTGGCTCAGCAGCGCCCCGAAGGCCACCGCCGACTTGATCGTGCCCTGGAACGCCGGACCGGCCTCCGTCACCCCGAGGTGCAGCGGGTAGTCGCAGGCGGCGGCGAGCTGCCGGTACGCCTCCACCATCACGACCGGGTCGTTGTGCTTGACGGAGATCTTGATGTCGCGGAAGTCGTGCTCCTCGAAGAGGGACGCCTCCCACAGCGCGCTCTCCACGAGCGCCTCCGGGGTCGCCTTCCCGTACTTCTGCAGCAGCCTGCGGTCCAGCGAGCCCGCGTTGACCCCGATCCGGATCGGCGTGCCGTGGTCCTTCGCGGCCCGCGCGATCTCCTTCACCTTGTCGTCGAACTGCTTGATGTTGCCGGGATTGACGCGAACGGCCGCACAGCCGGCCTCGATCGCCGCGAACACGTACTTGGGCTGGAAGTGGATGTCCGCGATCACCGGGATCTGCGCCTTGCGGGCGATGGTCGCGAGGGCGTCCGCGTCGTCCTGCGTGGGGCAGGCGACGCGGACGATCTGGCAGCCGGACGCGGTGAGTTCCGCGATCTGCTGCAGGGTGGCGCCGATGTCCGACGTACGCGTCGTCGTCATCGACTGCACCGACACCGGGGCCCCGCCCCCGACCGCCACCGATCCGACCTGGATCCGCCGCGACGCGCGCCGCTCGGCGATCGGCCGGACCGGGACCTCGGGAACGCCAAGCGAGACGGCGGTCACCGGGTCACTCCCGGTTCCCGGAGACCGTCTCGCGCATGGCGCGCAGCGACTCCTTGAGCGAGCCCATGGTGGCGAGGACGGCGGTGGGCTCGTAGCCGCAGTGCGCCATGCAGTTGGCGCAGCGCGGGTCCTTGCCGCGGCCGTACTTGTCCCAGTCGGTGTCCTCGATGAGTTGGCGGTACGTCGGGACGTAGCCGTCGCTCATCAGGTAGCAGGGGCGCTGCCAGCCGAAGAGGGAGTAGTTCGGGATCGCCCAGGCCGTGCACGGGAAGTCGACCTTGCCCTCGAGGAAGTCGAGGAAGAGCGGGGAGTGGTTGAGGCGCCAGCGGCGCCGGTTGCCGCCCGAGAAGGCCTTCCTGAACAGCTCGCGGGTCTGCTCCACGCCCAGGAAGTGCTCCTGGTCGGGCGCCTTCTCGTAGGCGTAGGCGGGCGAGATCATCATCTCGTCGACCTTGAGGTCGTCGTTGAGGAAGTTCAGCACCTCGATGACGGTCTGCGGGGTGTCGGTGTTGAAGAAGGTCGAGTTGGTGGTGACCCGGAAGCCGCGCCGCTTGGCCTCCTTGATCGCCTCCACGGCCTCGTCGAACACGCCCTCCTTCGCCACCGACTCGTCGTGGCGCTCGCGCAGCCCGTCGATGTGCACGGCGAAGGCGAAGTACGGGGAGGGCCTGAACTTGTCGATCTTCTTGCGCAGCAGCAGGGCGTTGGTGCAGAGGAAGACGTACTTCCGCTTGGCCACCAACTGCCGCACGATCTCGTCGATCTGGGGATGCATCAGCGGCTCGCCGCCGGCGATCGAGACCATGGGCGCACCGGATTCGAGTACCGCCCCGACGGCCTGGGCGACCGGCATGCGCTGCTTGAGCACCCCCGCCGGATGCTGGATCTTGCCGCAGCCCTCGCACTTGAGGTTGCACGCGAAGAGGGGTTCCAGCTCGACGATGAGCGGGAACTTGTCCCGCTTGCGGAGCTTTTGTTCAGCCAAGTAGGTAGCGACCTTGATGGACTGGCGCAGCGGCATGGCCATACGGCTCACCTCCGGGGGAGCAGCACATTACGGTGCCATTCGAAGAATGCAGGCAGGACGGAACGAAGGACGCGGAAAGCCGATATTCCACCGCGCACCGTGCCGATCCGGACGAGTTCATGTTCAGGAGCGTCCACCACCACCCGGACGGCCGCAACCGGGCGTGCCCCCGCGCGGACGGCGCTCAGGAGCGTGGCCGCCGACTCCATGTCGACCGCGATCGCGCCGGTCGCCAGCAGGTCGGACCGCTCCGGACCGCGTACGACATGGTCGGAGCCGGTCAGGGGGCCGGTGTGGACGGTGCGCCCGGGCAGGACGCGCACGAGTTCCTTGACGAGCAGTTCGGTGTCGACGCACGGCACGGTGCCGCGCGGGTCACGGGTCTCCTCGGCGACGACCAGGTCGCCGGGGTGCATGCCGGGGGCGAGCCCCGCGCAGAAGCCGGTGGCCAGGACGGCCGCGCCGCCGAGCACCGGGTCGGCCAGCACCCGGGTGAGGGAGCGCTCGGCCGCCTTGGGCCCCATGCCGGTGCGCAGGAAGGTGACCGGCCCGCCGGCCCCGCCGCGGTCGCCCGTGCGCAGGGCGAGGCGCTCGATGCCGAGCGCGCAGGCGATCAGCAGCGGGGTGGCGGCGGGCTGCGGGCTCATCAGCTCCCCTTGACCTCGGCGGAGGCCCCGAAGGGCTCTCCGTGGACGTACCGGCCGAGGGCGGTGAGCGGGAACACCTGCCGGTAGAGGTGGTAGTTGATGGAGAAGTCCCAGGGGAAGCCGGTGCCGGTGAAGTGGGGCTCGTCCCAGGAGCCGTCCTCCCGCTGGGTCTCGGCGAGCCAGGCGATGCCCCGCTCGACGGCCTTGGAGTCCTTCTCGCCGGCCGCCAGCAGCGCCATCAGCGCCCAGGCCGTCTGGGAGGCGGTCGAGGCGCCCCGGCCGCTCCACCGGCCGGCGTCCTGGTAGGAGCGCAGGTCCTCGCCCCAGCCGCCGTCGTCGTTCTGCACCCGCTCCAGCCAGGCCACCGCCCGGCGGATCGCGGGGTGCCGGCCGGGCAGCCCCGCGGCGGTCAGGGCGGGCACCACCGAGCCGGTGCCGTAGACGTAGTTGACGCCCCAGCGGCCGAACCACGAGCCGTCCGGCTCCTGTTCGGCGAGCAACCACTCGATGCCGCGCCGGGTGCGCGGATCGTGGGAGAGTCCCTCGACGGCGAGCATCTCGACGACGTGCGCGGTGACGTCGGCCGACGGCGGGTCGATGACCTCGCCGAAGTCGCAGAACGGCAGCCGGTCGGGGAACGGGCTGGTGTTGTCGACGTCGAAGGCGCCCCACGCCCCGTTCCGCGACTGCATGCCGAGGTTCCAGCGCACCCCGCGCGCGATCGCCTTCTCCACCCGGTCGGGATCGGGGTGCCTGACGCGGCGCAGCGCGAGGACGACCTCGGCGGTGTCGTCGATGTCGGGGTAGTTGTCGTTGTGGAACTCGAACGCCCAGCCGCCGGGCGGCAGTTGGGGTCGGCGTACGGACCAGTCGCCGGGGCGGACGATCTGCTCCCCGAGCATCCAGTCGGCGGCCCTGACGAGTTGGGGATGGTCGGCGGGCAGTCCCGCGTCCGCGAGCGCGATGGTCGCCAGGCAGGTGTCCCACACTGGCGACTGGCAGGCCTCGATCATCCGGGCCCCGTCCGCACGCCGGACGGCGTACCGGTCCAGCGACTCCAGCCCCGCCCGCATCACGGGGTGTTCGAGGTCGTAGCCGAGCAGGTGCAGGGCGATGACCGAGTACACGGCCGGCGGCTGGATGCCGCCCCAGCAGCCGTCGTTCTCCTGCCGCTCGATGATCCAGCGGGCGGCGGAGTTCATGGCGGCCCGGCGCAGCCGGCGCACCGCGACCGATCGGTAGCCGCGCACGACCTTGTCGAGCCGCTGGAAGAGCCCGTCCCAACTGTTCACCGGGGCAAGGGGCTTGGGCGGACTGGGCTGCGCGGGGTCCGTGTGCAGCTCGTCGAGCGGGAACGGCGCCGGGCGCACCGGGCGCTTCGCCGAGACGATCGTGAGGGGGACGATGGTCTGCCGGGCCCAGCAGCCGAAGTTGTAGATGCTGAGCGGGAACCACTTCGGGAAGTACATCAGTTCCGGCGGGAGTTCGGGCAGGTCCTCCCACTTCCACCAGCCGAACAGGGCGAGCCAGATCCGGGTGAAGACGCGGGAGGCGGCGATGCCGCCCTGGTCGCGGATCCAGGCGGAGGCCCTGGCCATGTGGGGTGCGTCGGGCGCGTCGCCGGCCAGCCGCAGGGCGACGTACGCCTCGATGGTGGTGGAGAGTTCGCCCGGCCCGCCGTAGAAGGTGGCCCAGGTGCCGTCCTCGCGTTGCTCGCCTCTGACGAAGAGGGCGGCGGCCCGGGTCGTCGGCTCGTCGCGGATGCCCAGGAACTGACGGAGCAGCAGGTCCTCGGCGTCCATCGTGACGTTCGTCTCGAGGTCGCCCTTCCACCAGCCCTCGGCGTCCTGCCGGGCGAGCAGGAAGTCGGTCGCGCGCCGCACGGCACGCACGGCGGCTTCTTGTACCCCGGCCGCCACGGGGGTGTCGATGTCGGTGTCGCTGGCCGCGGCAGCGCGGGGCGGCAGGGCCCCGGTGCTTCCGTCGGTCGTCGCTGTCATGGCTTCCCCTTCGTGCAGTGTGCATGTCGTGCGTCTGCTGTGGGTCCGCCGTCGGCCGGTGCCTGACTCGCCTCGCTGCACCGGCCGGCGACTACGCGAGGGCTATTCGACCGATAGGGATCATCTCTTTCGTACGACGACGAAGTCGGCGAGCGCCGCGAACCGGGCCCGCACCTGCTCGGGCATGTCGACGGCGTTCAGGGCTTCGATGGCGATGGTGTGCTGACGGCGTGCCTCCTCGGCGGTCCACTCCCGGCCGCCCGCCTCCTCGATCAGTGCGGCCCGGGCCGCGAACTCCTCCTCGGAGAAGTTCTCGAAGTCACTGCTCTTGGCGTCCGCGGCGAGCATCTCGCCGAGCTGCTCGGAGGCGGAGCCGCCGGCCGCGAGCGCGGCGACGACCGGCAGGGACTTCTTGCGCTGGCGCAGGTCGCTCCAGGTCTGCTTGCCGGTGGCCTCCGGGTCGCCCCAGATGCCGAGGAGGTCGTCGACGGCCTGGAAGGCGAGGCCGAGGTGGTAGCCGTACTTCTCCAGCGTGTCGGCGGTGCGCTCGTCCGCGCCGCCGAGCACGGCGCCGATGGAGCTGGCGCAGGCCAGCAGGGCGCCGGTCTTGTTGCCCTCCATCTCCAGGCACTCCTCGACGCTGACGCGGTCGCGGTGCTCGTAGGAGATGTCCTGCGCCTGACCGTCGATCAGGGCGCGGGTGGCGGTGGTCAGGCGACGGGTGGCGCGGCCGGCGTCGACGGTGCCGAGTTCCAGCAGCACCTCGTTGGCCAGGGCGAACAGGGCGTCGCCGACCAGGATGGCCTGGGCGGGGCCGTGCACCTTCCAGACGGTGTCGCGGTGGCGGCGCTGCTCGTCGCCGTCCATCAGGTCGTCGTGCAGGAGCGAGAAGTTGTGGACCAGCTCCACGGCGACCGCTCCGGGCACCCCCACCTCGGGCGCGGCGCCGGTGACCTCCGCGGAGAGCACCGCGAGCGCGGGGCGGACGGCCTTGCCGCCGTCCCCGTCGGTCGGATTGCCCTGGGCGTCGATCCAGCCGAAGTGGTAGGCGGCGACCGTGTCCATGGGCGGCGCCAGACGGTCGACGGCCGCCCGCAGCACCGGCGTGGCCAGGGTCCGGCCACGCTCCAGGAGCGCGGTCACGTCCACCGCGTCGGAGGCCGTCGAGGCCGGGGGCACAGTGGGCACAGTTTCTCCTCTTGTTGCGGTACCGGAGGGGGTGCGGGGATGTGCCGAGCCGTGCTGATCGACCTTCATCGGGTCCCACCTCGCAGTGAGACGCCGGGTGCCTGCGGCTTCCGGCCGGGGGTCCGGCCCGCAGCGCCCTCCGGAGCGATGCAGTGGGCCGCCTCCTCGAACGCGAAGAGGCGGTGGGGGCGGGGCCGGCCCAGGGCGCTCAGTGCGGCGTCCGCCGCACTCACACCGCTGCGGACCGCACTCTCCATGGTCGCGGGCCACCCTGTGGCGGTCCACGCTCCGGCCAGGTACAGGCCGGGGACTTGGGTGCGGGCGCCGGGCCGCAGGCGCCCGACGCCGGGGGCGGGAGCGAACGTCGCCGTGCGCTCCCGGGTCACGAAGAAGTCCTTCACCTCGGCGCCGCGCGTGCCGGGCAGCAGCCGCCGCAGTTCGCGCAGGTAGCGCTCGCGCAGGACGGCGACGGGCTCGTCGATCTCGTCCCGAGCGGCCGACTGCGACAGCGCGAGGTACTGGCCCGCCCGTCGCCCACCACCACCCTTGTACGGAGGCCCTTCGGGCCCGCCTCCCAATAGCCCGGACGCGTCGGTGCGGTCGAACACCCACTGCACGGGCGTGCCGAGCGCGGCGAGGAAGGGGGCGTCCAGCACCTTGCGGTCGTAGACGACGTGGACGTTGAGGATCGGCGCGGTGCCGATCTCCAGGAGCCGTTCGGGGTCGTCGAGCGCCCCGGCCGGCAGCAGGTCGTACGTCTCGCGCTGCGGTACGGCGAGGACGACGGCGTCCGCGGTGAGCGTCTCGCCAGGGACCTGAACGTTCCAACGCCCGTTCCCGTCAGGAGAGACGGAGGTGACGCGTGTACGGACCTCGGTGCGCACGCCCGCGGAGTCGAGCGCCTTGCGGGCCAGCCCGTCGTGCAGTTCACCCAGCGGGACGCGCGCCCAGCCGATGTCGGCCGCGCCCGGGTCGGACAGCAGACCGGTCTTGAACACCATCGCGGCGAGACTCAGGGAGGCGTCGCCGGCGACCGCGTTGAGGGTGGCGACCCCGACCAGGTCCCAGAGGGCCTCGACGGCACGCGCCGACTGGCCGTGCGCGGTCAGCCAGCTGCCGAAGTCCTGTGCGTCCAGGCTCGGATCGGCGAGGTCGAGCCCCTTGAGCGCGAGCGCGGCCCGGCCCACCCCGGCGCGTTCCGCGAGCGAGAGATGCGGATACGTGGCGAGGCTGCGCCCCAGGTGGAGGGGGACGGGCAGCGCGTCGCGCCGCAGTCGGCCGAGCCGCCGCCCCTCGGGCCTGGCGACGTCGACGACGGGCACGTCGAGACGGTCCTGCAGCGGTGCCAGCGCCGCGCCCTCGATCCGGTCGAGGAACCAGCGGTAGGCGGTGCAGCAGCGCAGGTAGACGTGCTGTCCGTTGTCGACGGTGAGCGCGCCGCGCCGGAAGGAGAAGGCCAGGCCGCCCAGCCGGGGCCGGCCTTCGAGCAGGGTGACGCGTACGCCCGCGTCGGCGAGCGCGAGCGCGGCCGTGACGCCGGCGAGGCCGCCACCGACCACGACGGCGTCCCGCCCGGACGTCTCCGGGGCGTGTGAGAGCAGCTCGTCGCTCATCGTGCACCCTCCCCTGCGCGCCCACCGTGACGCCCGGCCTCGGCCCGGCGGGCCGTCGCAGTCAGGGACGCCGCGCCGCACCGGAGGGTTGCGTGCCGCTTTTCGCCGGTGACATCACCTTGGTCCACTTTGTCGCCCGTGTCCATCAGCTCTGCCTCCTGACGGTCAGCCGGGACACGTGCCGGGCGTCCAGACCGGACAGCCCGCGCACGGCGACGTAGGCCTTCTCCCGGCCGGGCAGCGAGACCCGGCCGCGCAGAACGGCCTCGGGATCGCGCTCGATGCGGTCGAGGAGGCGCCGGTAGATGCCGGCCATCGCCGCGACACAGGCGCCGCTGCGCCGGTCCAGCATGGGCAGCAACCGGTAGCCCTCGGCGAAGAGGGCGCGGGCCCGCCGCACTTCGAAGTGCACGAGGCCCGCGAAGTCGGAGCCCTCCGGCGGCCTCGGCCCGTCGAACCCGGCCGAACAGCCGAACTTCGCGAGGTCGTCGGCGGGCAGATAGGTCCGGCCGCCCGCGGCGTCCTCGCGAACGTCTCTGAGGATGTTGGTGAGTTGCAGCGCGAGCCCCAGCGTGTCGGCGTACTCCGGCGCGCGTTCGGCGCCCCGCGCCCCCGGTTCGGTGCCGAACACGCCGAGCGAGAGCCGGCCGATGGCGCCCGCCACACAGCGGCAGTACACCTTCAGGTCGTCCCAGGTCTCGTAGGTCTCGCCGCGGACGTCCATCAGGACGCCGTCGATCAGCTCGTCCAGGCCGCTCAGCGGGATCGGGAAGGTGCGCGCGGCGTGCGCGAGGGCCACGGCGACGGGGTCGGTGTCGTCCTCCTCGACCTCGCCCGCACGGATCCGGGTGAGCAGCGCCCGGGTGTCCTCGAGCCGGGCGGCCTTGACGTCGCCGTGCAGCGCACCGTCGCCGATGTCGTCGACACGGCGCGAGAACGCGTACAGCGCGGACATCGCCCGCCGCTTCGGCGTGGGCAGAAGCCGGATCCCGTACGCGAAGTTCCGGGCCTGCTGTCCGGTGACGGCCTCGCAGTAGCCGTAGGCGGCGAGTACTGGTGCGGACACGTGTGGCGGAGAGTCCACGGTCCGGATCACCCCTCTCCTCGCAGGGTCACGCCCACCTCGCGCAGCAACCGGAGCTTGCCGGGCTTGGGCGGGCCGGGAAGGACGTCGTACTCGGCGGCGGAGATCGCGTGGATCGCCGCCCTTCCCCCCGCCACGAACCCTGCGAGCAGCAGCCTCAACCTGCCCTGGACGCTACCCACCAGGGGGGCGCCTTCATTCAGGAGGTCGCGGGCGCGTTGCGCTTCGTGGGCGACCAGGGCGCGCACCGACGCGCCCGCGGTCGTCGCGGCGAGGTCCGCCTCCTGGACGTGAAAGCGCTTCATGTCCGCGGCGGGCAGATAGACACGGTCACGGCCGAGGTCCTCGGCCACGTCCTGGAGGTGTTCGACGATCTGCAGGGCGGTGCAGATCGCGTCGGAGCGGCGGACGCGCTCGGGCGTCGCCGCGCCGGTCACGGCGAGGACGAGACGGCCCACGGGGTTGGCGGACAGTTCGCAGTAGGCGAGGAGGTCGTCGTAGGTCTCGTAGCGCGTGACGAGCTGGTCCTGGCGGTTGGCCGCGATCAGACCGAGGAAGGGCGCGGGGGTGAGGGCGCGGCGGCGGACGGTCGGCTGGAGCCGGCGCAGCAGGGGGTGGCGGGGCGTGCCGTCGAAGACCCGGCGCAGGTCGGCCTCGAAGGCGTCCAGCAGGACGAGGCGGTCCTCGGCCTCGGTGGCCGACACGCCGAGCAGGCGGGCGTCGGCGCCGCCCGGGGCCAGGTCGCCGTCACCGATGTCGTCGACGAGGCGGGCGAAGCCGTACACGGCCATGAGGTCGTCGCGCCAGGCGCGGGGGAGGAAGAACGGGGCCACGGGGAAGTTCTCGTCCGCGGCCTTGGCGAGGGTGTCGCGCTCCGGGGCCCCGGTGCGCGACACGGTCGGCGCCGTCATCCTCGGCTGCCCGGAGCAAGGACGGCACATGCAGCGTTGAGCTGGGGAGTTACCGTAGCCATTGCCGTCACATCTCCCGTTCTACACCGACAACCCGATACCCACTATTTCGGACACGCCGCCCAGCCGCCCGCACGGCAGCCCTGTCCGAGGGTGTCGCGCATTATCGCCCCACTTGACGCGTTTCGGGACCGGTACAGCTTACGTTGTACAACGCAGCGTGGTTCGCGGGGGTGTCCCGCAGATCACAACAACACACCGATTGGTGTCAAGATTCCTAAGACGCCCAGGAGTTGACGTTTCCTTTGCAGACGCAGGGCCCCGCCGGGCAGTTCCGGCGGGGCCCTGGGCGACATGCGCTACTTACCGGAGAACTTCTCGTACTCCTTGAGGACCTCGTCGGTCGGGCCGTCCAAGCGCAGTTCGCCGCGCTCGAGCCACAGCACGCGGTCGCAGGTGTCCCGGATCGACTTGTTGCTGTGACTCACCAGGAAGACCGTGCCGGCCTCCTTGCGCAGCTCCCGGATGCGCTGCTCGGAGCGCACCTGGAACCTGCGGTCGCCGGTGGCCAGCGCCTCGTCGATCATCAGGACGTCGTGGTCCTTGGCGGCGGCGATGGAGAAGCGCAGCCGGGCCTGCATACCGGAGGAGTAGGTGCGCATCGGCAGGGTGATGAAGTCGCCCTTCTCGTTGATGCCGGAGAAGTCGACGATCTGCTGGTAGCGGTCCTTGATCTGCTCGCGGGACATGCCCATGGCCAGGCCGCCGAGGATGACGTTGCGCTCGCCGGTGAGGTCGTTCATCAGGGCCGCGTTGACACCGAGCAGCGAGGGCTGGCCGTCGGTGTAGACCTTGCCGCTCTCGGGCGGCAGCAGGCCGGCGATGGCGCGCAGCAGCGTGGACTTGCCGGAGCCGTTGGAGCCGATCAGGCCGATGGCCTCGCCCCGGTAGGCGGTGAAGGAGACACCGCGCACCGCGTGCACCTTGCGCACGCCGCGGTCCTCGCTCCGCTTGACGATGCGGCTCAGGGCGGCGGTGGCGCTGCCCTTGCCGGTCTTGGCGCCGTTGACGCGGTAGACGATGTGGACGTCGTCGGCGATGACGGTGGGGACGCGTCGGCCCGCTGTCTGCTCAGCCACGGCCGTACCTCTCCTCCGCCTTCCAGAAGTACACGAAGCCGCCGAGGGCGAGCAGGACGGCCCAGCCGCCCGCGACCGTCCAGACGTGGTCGGGGAGGTTCTCGGCGCCGTACTCCTCGATGAGGGCGAAGCGCATCAGGTCCATGTAGATCGCGGCCGGGTTCCACTGGAGGATGTTCGCGATCCACTGCGGCTTGTCGGCGAGGAAGACCGGGATGGAGAACATCACGCCGGACGCGTACATCCAGGTGCGCATGACGAACGGCATCAGCTGCGCCAGGTCCGGGGTCTTCGCGCCCGCCCGGGCGAAGACCAGCGCCAGGCCGGAGTTGAAGAGGAACTGCAGCACGAGCACCGGGACGATCAGGGCCCAGGACGCGTCCGGGTAGCTGCCGAAGCCGACCGCCACCAGGAACAGCACGATCATCGAGTACAGCAGCTGCTGGAGCTGCTGCAGGGCGAAGGAGATCGGCAGCGCGGCCCGTGGGAAGTGCAGGGCGCGGACCAGGCCGAGGTTGCCGGAGATCGCGCGGACCCCGCTCATCACGGAACTCTGCGTGAAGGTGAAGACGAACACGCCCGTGACCAGGAACGGGATGTAGACGTCCTTGTCCATCCCGCGGCCCGCGTCGAGGATCAGGCCGAAGATCGCGAAGTACACGCCCGCGTTCAGCAGGGGCGTAGCCACCTGCCACAGCTGGCCCAGCTTGGCCTGGCTGTACTGGGCGGTCAGCTTCGCCGAGGAGAAGGCCAGGATGAAGTGGCGTCGGCCCCAGAGCTGGCGGACGTAGTCCGGCAGGGAAGGCCGGGCGCCGCTCACGGCCAGCCCGTACTTGGCGGCCAGCTGCGCCGCCGTGAGGCCCTCGTCGGGCGACGTGGGCGCGCTCACCGCGACACCACCGTCATGCGTTGTCTCACTCACCAGTAGGAAACTTTCGTCTTCGGGATGCGCAGCCTGGAGGGGTCTGGCATGAGCCGGGGGGCCACGGAACGCTCCGGGGCCCTCGGGGACGAGCTTGTCAGATGACGGGGGGCCGGCCCAGTCGGGTCAGCCGCCACACCGTACGCCACTTCATGGGCCTGCGCGGTCCGCACGGTGTGGTCCACCCTTCCCGGAAGCCGCCGAACCACGCCTTCAGCGCGGACCGCGAGGGGCGGCGCAGCAGCGTGAGCAGCAGCCACACCCCGAGGTAGACGGGGACCAGTGGGAGGGGAAGGTTTCGGCGGGCCAGCCAGACGCGGTTGCGGGCGACCATGCGGTGGTAGACCGCGTGCCGCGAGGGCGCGGTCGTCGGGTGGTGCAGCACCATGTCGGACCGGTAGTCGATCATCCAGCCCGCGTCGAGGGCCCGCCAGGCCAGGTCGGTTTCCTCGTGTGCGTAGAAGAATTCGTCCGGGAGCCCGCCGACTTCGGCGAAGACCTGGGTGCGGACGGCGTTGGCGCCGCCGAGGAAGGTGGTGACCCGGGAGTTGCGCATCGGGTCGGAGGCGCGCAGCCGGGGCACGTGCCGGCGCTGGGTCTCACCGGTGTCCGGGTCGGCGATGCGGAAGCTGATGATGCCGAGCCTCGGGTCGGCCGCGAAGGCCTCGCGGCACAGCTCGGCGGTGTCGTGGCGCGCCAGCAGTCCGTCGTCGTCGAGGAACAGCAGGATGTCGACGTCACGGCCGCTGGGGCCGAAGGCCTCGATGCCGACGTTGCGGCCGCCGGGGATGCCGAGGTTCTCCGGCAGCTCGACGGTCCGGACGGCCGGGGAGAACCGGGCGACGTCGGGGACCGGGGAGCCGTTGCCGACGACGACCACCTCGACCGGGTCGCCGTCCTGCTTGGCGACCGAGTCGATCAGGGCGCGCAGCTCGTCGGGGCGGTTGCCCATCGTGATGACGACCGCGCCGACCTTCAGGGAGGAAGAGGCCATGGCGCTCACCGCAGCCTGCTCGACGCGAGGATGGACACGAGGTGCAGCAGGGTCTGCAGCAGCGCGATGCCGGCCAGCACCGCGACCCCGAGCCGGGAGAAGAACAGGTCGCCGCGCACCTGGTCCACGATCGCGAGGGCCAGGATCAGCAGGGACGCCTCGATGCCCAGGATCAGCCGGTGGAACTTGAGCGCCGAGGCGGCCCGGCGGGCCAGTGCCATGCCGGAGGAGCGGGGCTCGGACGCCGCCTCCTTGACCGGCGGCAGCCCGCCCTGGTGACGGGCGACGCCGACGAGGTCGGTCTCGGCCTTGATCAGGATCGCCCCGAGGGCGGCCAGGGTGCCGAGGAAGGCCCACAGCCAGTCGATGCGCCCGGAGCCCCACAGGTCGGCGGCGCGCAGACCGAAGCCGACGAGCACCGCGGCGTCGGTCAGATAGGCGCCGACGCGGTCCAGGTAGACCCCGCCGAGCGAGTACTGCTTCTTCCAGCGCGCGATCTCGCCGTCGACGCAGTCCAGCAGCAGGTACAGCTGGACGCACACCACGCCGAGCACGGCGCCGGTGATCCCCGGCACCAGCAGGGCCGGGGCCGCGAGCACGCCGAAGACGGTCATCAGGTACGTGAGCTGGTTGGGCGTGACCCTGGTGTTGACCAGGTAGCGGTCGACCCGCAGGGACACCTCACGCATGTAGAGGCGTCCCATCCAGTGCTCACCGCTGCGCCGGTCCTTCACCCCCGGAGGGTGGACGACCGGTCTGAGTTCAGCTACCGATGGCCTTGACATAGTCGGCGTAGATGTCCTTGATCTGTTCGGTCGTGAGGTCGAGGTGTTCGAGGATCGTGTAGCGGCCGGGCCGGGTCCGAGGGGCGAACTCCACGGCGCGGACGAACTCGTCCGCGGTGAAGCCGATCTCCTCCGGCAGCACCGGCAGTCCGTGCCGTCGCAGCACCTCGGCCATGTAGGCCGACTCCTCGTGGGCTCCGCGCAGGTACATCGCGAAGGCCGCGCCCAGGCCGCACTGCTCGCCGTGGGCGGCCGCGCGCCGGGGGAACAGCAGGTCGAAGGCGTGGTTGATCTCGTGGCAGGCGCCGGAGGACGGGCGGGAGTCGCCCGACACCGACATGGCGATGCCGCTGAGGACCAGCGCCTCGGCCAGTACCTGCAGGAAGTCGGTGTCCCCGATGCCGCCCGGGTGCCTGAGGACCGCCTCGCCCGCCTGCCGGGCGATCGCGGCGGCCAGGCCGTCGATCTTCTCGCCCTTGACGCGGTGGGCCAGCTCCCAGTCCGCGATCGCGGAGATGTTGGAGACGGCGTCACCGATGCCGGCGCGCACGAAGCGCACCGGGACCTCCCGGATGACGTCGAGGTCGATGACGACCGCGATCGGGTTCGGCACGCCGTACGAGCCGCGGCCCGCGTCGTTGTCGAGGGTGGCGACCGGGGAGCACAGGCCGTCGTGGGCGAGGTTCGTCGGGACGGCGACCAGCGGGAGGCCGACACGTGCCGCGGCGAACTTCGCGCAGTCGATGATCTTGCCGCCGCCGAGGCCCACGACCGCGTCGTAGTGGCCGGCCTTTATGTCGCCGGCCAGCCGTACGGCGTCGTCGAGGGTGCCGCCGCCCACCTCGTACCAGGTGGCGCCGGGCATCGAGGGGGCGAGCCGCTCGCGCAGCCGGGCGCCCGAGCCGCCGCTGACGGCGACGGCGAGCTTGCCGGAGTGCGAGATGCGTTCGTCCGCGAGGACGTACGCCAGGTCGTCCAGGGCACCCGGGCGGATGTCCACGACGACCGGCGACGGAATGAGCCGGGTCAGTACTGGCACGCGATCTCCCGTCCCCGGGCGAGATCGTCGTGGTTGTCGATCTCGACCCAGTCGACGTCGCCGATCGGCGCCACGTCGATCTGGAAGCCGCGGTCGACCAGCTCCTGGTAGCCGTGCTCGTAGAACTGCTGCGGGTCGGTCTCCCACACGGTCCTGAGCGCGTCCGCGAGCTCCGCGGCGGCGTCGCCCTCGATGAGGGTGACGCCGATGTACTCGCCGGTGGCCTCGGCCGGATCCATCAGCTTGGTGATCTTCTGGACGCCCTTGTCGGGATCGGCGACGACCTTCATCTCCTCGTCCGCCAGCGACTTCACGGTGTCCAGCGCGAGGATGATCCTCTTGCCCTCGCCGCGCGCGGCGAGCAGCGTCTTCTCGACGGAGACCGGGTGGACGGTGTCGCCGTTGGCGAGGATCACCCCGCCCTTGAGGGCGTCACGGCCGCACCACAGGGAGTAGGCGTTGTTCCACTCCTCGGCCTTGTCGTTGTCGATGAGGGTCAGCTTGAGGCCGTACTTCTCCTCCAGGGCCGCCTTGCGCTCGTAGACGGCCTCCTTGCGGTAGCCGACGATGACCGCGACCTCGGTCAGGCCGATCTCGGCGAAGTTGCCGAGGGTCAGGTCCAGGACCGTGGGCTCGCCCTCTATGCCCGCGGGCCCCACCGGCACCAGTGCCTTCGGCAGGGTGTCGGTGTAGGGGCGCAGACGCCGTCCGGCGCCGGCCGCCAGCACGAGGCCGATCATGCGGGTTCTCCTTCGTCGTGTACGGCGGGAGCCCCTGCGGACACCCAGAAGCGGATGCTCTCGGCGAGCACCACGAGGGCGACGGCCACCGCGAGCACCGTGAGCGCGAGCGTGAACTGCTCGGCGGTGAGCAGCGCCGCCAGGACGGCGACCAGCAGGGTCCGTCCTTCCTGCCCCCCGACCGCGCGCACCAGCCAGGCCGGCGGCGCTCCGGCGTTGCCGCGGATGCGGTACACCGTGTCGTAGTGATGGTAGGCGACGGCTGCTACCAGCCCGAAAGCCGCAGGTAGCGCTCCGTTCACATCGGCCTTGGCGGCGAGGAACAGGACGGTGAGGTATTCGGCGGCGCGGAAGAACGGGGGGACCAGCCAGTCGAGGGCGCCCTTGAGCGGGTGCGCGACCGCTTCGGCCGACAGCAGGATGTAGGCGCCGGCCATCAGGACGACCCACCAGCTCGGCCCCCACAGCCATGCTCCGGTCACCACCAGGACGGCGCCGAGGGCGGCACTGAGCGGCGCCAGGTAGGGGGCCTTGCCCCGCACGACCCGGGCCGCCGCTCCCACGAGCGGACCGCTGTCGGCCAGGTCGGCGAGCGCCTTCGCCGCCCGGTCCGTCCGCCGCGCCCTGCGGGTCACCGACCGCAGGACCCGCCCCGCCGTGGTGTAGGTCGCCGCGAAGGCGCAGCCGATCAGCAGCGCGTAGAAGGTGACGCGGGGGGTGGTGGCCGCGGTCAGGACGGCGATCATGGCCCATCGTTCGCCGATGGGCAGCACTATCATCCGGCGCACCCACACCGTCCAGCCGACGCTGTCCAGCTTGTCGGAGAGGGCGGCGGTGGGGCTGGTGTTGGCGGTGGCGTCGTGGTTCGCCTCGTTGAAGGAGAAGTCGACGACGTGCCGGCAGGTCTGCAGGACCATCGCGCCCAGCGCCAGAGCCCAGACGTCGTCGCCGCCGCGGGCCGCACCGAGCGCGAGACCGGCGTAGTAGGCGTACTCCTTGGCCCGGTCGAAGGTGGCGTCCAGCCAGGCGCCGAGCGTGGAGTACTGCAGGGAGTAGCGGGCGAGCTGGCCGTCGGTGCAGTCCAGGACGAAGGAGAAGATCAGCAGGAGGCCGGCGGCGACGAACCCGCCCCGGGTCCCGGTGGCCGCGCACCCGGCCGCGACGAGCGCGGTGATCAGCGAGGCGGTGGTGACCTGGTTGGGGGTGAGGCCCCGGCGGGCGCACCAGCGGGCGAGGTAGCGCGAGTAGGGGCTGATGAAGAAGGTGGTGAAGAAGCCGTCGCGGGACTTCACGGCCGACTTCAGGCGCACGGCCTCGTCGTCGACGGCCGCGACGGCCTGGCGTGCCTCGTTGCGGGCCTGCGGGTCGGCGGGGACCTCGGCGACCAGGCTGCCGAGCTCGGGCCGGTGGACGTCGGCCCCGTCGGCGTCGAGGGCGGTGACGACGCGGTCGGGGAGACTGTCGACGTCCCCCACGCTCGACCTGGCTCGCGCGGGGGCGCCGCCATGGGCCGTACCGCCCGTCGCGGAGTTCTCCCGGGCCATCGCGCGGGTGAGGGCCTGGCGGCCGTCCGGCTGGGCGGTGACGGCGCCCGGGATCGCGGCGAGCGGGAAGCGGGGGTCGACGAGACCGAGGCGCAGCGCGTGCAGGTGGCCCACGAAGCGGGTGTCGACGACGGCCACCCGCTGGTCGCCGGGGACGGCGGCCAGGAGCGTCTCCGCCTCGGCGGCGTCCGCGGCGACCCGCACGTCGAAGCCGAGGGACCGCAGGTCCGGCTCGATCGACGATCCGGGGACCGGCGGACCGGTGAGGATGGCGGTCGGCAACCGAACTCACTCCCTGGGTCCCGACGCGTCCGCGCCGGTCATCTGCATGGTGGGGGCGCCCCTTGGCGGCACCAGGCGGGCGATGTCGGCAGAGGCTATCGGATGCCGTGAAGACCGTGTTCACCGGCCGTTCAGTAGGGATCATGACGGCCCGGAGCACGGCTTGACCAGCCTTTGCCGAGATCATCATCGGTGATTGACCGCCCGGCCCACAAACCGCGTTCCCACAACGCCGTGCGACGCCCCCGCGCGGGAGGTGAGGGTGCCCTGACCTGCGGCTCGTTTCCGCAGGTCAGGGCACATGACAACGGTGTTCAGTGCCGCGTTGCCAATACCCCCCACCCGTAGTTCACTGTGATCCCGGGCGACACAAGGAGGGCTGTCCTCATGGGGGCTGGGCACGACCACGGCCACACACACGCGCCGACCACCGGTACGGCGGCGGCGGCGTACCGCGGCAGGCTGCGCGGGGCGCTGGCGATCACGCTGACCGTGATGGTGGTGCAGATCGTCGGCGGGGTCCTCGCGGACTCCCTCGCCCTGATCGCGGACGCGGCCCACATGGCGACGGACGCGGTGGGCCTGGGCATGGCGCTGCTCGCCATCCACTTCGCGGGCCGGCCCGCGAGCACGAACCGCACCTTCGGTTACGCCCGCGCCGAGATCCTGGCCGCCCTCGCCAACTGTCTGCTGCTGCTCGGGGTCGGCGGCTACGTCCTGTACGAGGCGGTCCGGCGGTTCTTCACGCCGGCCGCGACCGAGGGCGGGCTGATGCTCGTGTTCGGTGCGATCGGCCTGGTCGCGAACATGATCTCGCTCACCCTGCTGATGCGCGGCCAGGCGGAGAGCCTGAACGTGCGGGGGGCCTTCCTGGAGGTGGCGGCGGACGCGCTGGGTTCGGTGGCGGTGCTGATCTCGGCGGCGGTGATCCTGACGACCGGCTGGCAGGCCGCCGACCCGGTCGCCTCGCTCGTCATCGGCCTGATGATCGTGCCGCGCACGCTGAAGCTGCTCCGCGAGACGCTGGACGTGCTGCTGGAGGCGGCGCCGAAGGACGTCGACATGGCGGAGGTGCGGGAGCACATCCTCGCCCTGGACGGCGTGGAGGACATGCACGATCTGCACGCCTGGACGATCACCTCCGGGATGCCGGTGCTGTCGGCGCACGTGGTGGTGCGCCCGGACGTGCTGAACGCGATCGGCCACGAGAAGATGCTGCACGAGCTCCAGGGCTGCCTGGGCGACCACTTCGACGTGGCGCACTGCACCTTCCAGCTGGAGCCGAGCGGACACGCGGAGCACGAGGCGCGGCTCTGCCACTGAGCCGCACGGTCTCCCGGCCCGCGGTGAGGCATCAGTACGCGATCGGCGGCACGCACTCCGTACGCCCTTTCCGGACGTATGCGCACAACCGTTCCAGACGGTTCCGCGCCCGGCGCGCCGGGCAAGATCACCCACCGGGGCTCCGTTGCCGTGCCCGGACATGCGGGCTTTCGCGCGAAGTACCGGGAGCGCCGGACGCGTGCGGCAGACTGGGGGCGCGAGGACCGATGCTAAGGATGGGTATGCCGATCACACCTGCCACCACGACGACCGCCTCGTCGAACGGCACCGCGGACGCGATTCTGCTGGAACTCGTCGACGAGGACGGCGTGACCATCGGCACCGCGGAGAAGCTCGCCGCCCATCAGCCGCCGGGGCAGCTGCACCGGGCGTTCTCCGTGTTCCTCTTCGACGAGCACGGCCGGCTGCTGATCCAGCGGCGGGCGCTCGGCAAGTACCACTCCCCCGGTGTGTGGTCCAACACCTGCTGCGGCCACCCGTACCCCGGCGAGTCGCCCTTCGCGGCGGCCGCGCGGCGCACGTTCGAGGAGCTGGGCGTCTCCCCGTCGCTGCTGGCCGAGGCGGGCACGGTCCGCTACAACCACCCCGACCCGGCCTCGGGCCTGGTGGAGCAGGAGTACAACCACCTCTTCGTCGGCATGGTGCAGTCCCCGCTGCGGCCGGATCCGGAGGAGGTCGACGACACGGCCTTCGTGACGCCGGCCGAGCTGGCCGAGCGGCACGCGAAGGACACGTTCTCCTCGTGGTTCCCGACCGTGCTGGACGCGGCCCGGCCGGCGGTCCGGGAGCTGACGGGGCCGTCGGCCGGCTGGTGAGCCGGACGCCGGCGGGTGCGGTGGGCGCCGACCCCTGAGGTGGGCGCCGACCGGCGCACTAGACGATGTGCGCGGTCTTGAGCGGCAGGGCGGCCCAGATCACCTTGCCGCCGGTCGTCGTGTGCTCGACGTCGCACGCCCCGCCCGCCTCCAGGGTGATCTCCCGCACCAGGAGCAGGCCCCGGCCGCCCGTCTGACCGTGGTCGGCCTCCAGCGCGGTCGGGCGGTAGGGGTGGTTGTCCTCCACGGACACCCGCACCCACTCGGCGCCGACGGCCACCTCCACCGCCAGCACCGGCGACAGCAGCGCCGCGTGCCGTACGGCGTTGGTCACCAGCTCGGAGACGATCAGCAGGAGCCCGTGGAGCAGGTCGTCGGAGACCGGTACTCCCTGGCGGAACAGCAGGTCCCGCACGGCGTGCCGCGCCTGCGGGACCGAGGCCTCCACGGCGGCGGCGGTGAACCGCCAGACCCCTTCGTACGGCAGCGCTCGCGGCACGTCGTGCTCAAGGGGTTCGTTCTCGAAGGGTTCGAGAGGTGGGCCTGCGTCGCCTTCTGGGCGTGGGCCGGGCCCGCGCCCGTGGTTGTCCATCGTCCGGTCGCCACCCTCGCGCTCGATTGTCACCACACGTCGAGTGTTGGCAACGAGGCGCTCCCCGCCGGATGACTGAACAGAAGTCAGCTGTTATCGAGCGTTTCCGACCGCTGAAGCCCGAGGCGGTCGGAAATGTGGCGACTCCTGTCGCGGTCGTGCCGCCTTCGTGCACTATTCGGGTTGTACGCGTTTGGCGGGACGCTCGCCCGATTCGTCCGCCGGGCCGCTCGCGCCGGCCAGCCGCTCCGAGACCAGCCCGACGATGCGCCGTCCGCCGAAGCCGGTGGCGATCAGTCCGAGGCCGTCGAAGAGCAGGGCGAGGGAGAAGAAGCAGCCGATGACGTACTGGCTGCTGCTCGGCCAGTTCGCGAGCACCAGGATGCCCAGCAGCAGGTCGAAGGCGCCCAGCAGCAGCGTCCAGCCGAACTGCGGGCCGCGGACGACGAGACTGCCGACCAGCCGGAACAGGCCGCCGGTGAGGAAGAGCAGGGCGGCGAACATGGTGAGCGCGTCGGCGGCCGTGTCGGGGCTGCGGATGATCACCGCACCGGCGGCGATGTTCAGGGCGGCGACGATGACGCCGAGCCAGAAGAAGTTGCTGCCGCGGGCCTGGATCGCGTGCAGCAGGCCCACCGCTCCGCCGATCAGCAGCAGCCAGCCGAACAGCAGCATCGAGGTCAGGGTGGCGACCGCGGTGTGGACGAGACCCACGAGCCCGGCGCCGACGAGGATCACACCGAGCGCGGCGAGCCAGCCGAAGCCCCGCTGGAGCTTCGCCGTCTCGCCGTGGGAGTGGGTGGTCGCGGCCATGGACGCCTCCTCACGAGCTCTGTCCCCCTTTGAGTCCCCTTCGCCCCGGTGTCGTAACGCTGCCCCGGAGGCGGTCGGTCACGCGCGCGGGCGGGCGGTTAGCATCCGGCCCATGGAGCCCGAGCTGTTGCACGGCGTCACCGACGCGGTCGCCACCGTCGTTCTGCACCACCCGGCCAAGCGCAACGCCATGACGGTCGCGATGTGGCGGGCGCTGCCGCCGCTGCTGGACAAGCTGGCCGCCGACCCCGGCGTGCGGGCGCTGGTGCTGACCGGTGCGGGCGGCACCTTCTGCGCGGGGGCCGACATCTCCACGCTCCGGGAGTCGCCGGACGAGGCGCAGGGGCTGGCGGTACGGGCCGAGGAGGCCCTCGCCGCGTTCCCCAAGCCGACGCTGGCGGCGGTCAGGGGGCACTGTGTGGGCGGTGGCGCGCAGCTCGCGGCCGCCTGCGATCTGCGGTTCGCCGAGGAGGGCGCGCTGTTCGGGGTGACGCCGGCGAAGCTCGGGATCGTCTACCCGTCCTCCGCCACCCGGCGGCTGGTGGCGCTGGTGGGTCCGGCCACCGCCAAGTACCTGCTGTTCTCGGGCGAGTTGATCGACACGGAGCGGGCGCTGCGGACCGGCCTGATCGACGAGGTGCTGCCGGCCGACGGACTCGACGAGCGGGTCGCGGAGTTCACGCGCGTGCTGGTGTCCCGCTCGCAGCTGACACAGGCCGCCGCGAAGGAGTTCGCGGACGGCCGCACGGACCGGGACGCGCACTGGGCCGCGCAGGCCCGGGGCAGCGGCGACACCGCGGAGGGCGTCGCCGCGTTCCTGGAGGGCAGGCAGCCGCGCTTCTCGTGGACTACGTCAGGATGAAGCGGCTCTTGGACCGGAACTCCTCGACGAGGTGGGCGGGCGCCTTCCGCGGGGATCCGGCGTCGTAGGGCGGCTGGGGGTCGTACTCGGTCAGCAGCTGCACGGCCTGGGCGTGTTCGTCGCCCGCGAGCCTGCCGAGCAGGATGAGCCCCATGTCGATGCCGGAGGAGACACCGGCCGCGGTGACGTACTTCCCGTCGGTCACGACCCGCTCCTGAGTCGCCTCGACGCCGAACCCCTCGAGGAAGTCGAGGGCCAGCCAGTGGGAGGTCGCCCGGCGGCCGTCGAGGAGTCCGGCGGCGGCCAGCAGCAGGGAGCCGGTGCACACCGAGGTCGTCCACGTGCTGGTGGCGTCGGCGGTGCGCAGCCACTCCAGCAGCACCTCGTTGTCCATCTGCGCAGTCTGGCCGGGGCCACCGGGGACGACCACGATGTCCGGGTTCGGCACCTCGGCGAACGTCCGGTCGGCGGTGAGGGCGAGGCTCCCGGTGTCGGTGCGGACGGGGCCGGACTTCTCGGCGACGAAGACGGTCTCCGCGTCCGGCAGACGACCCAGGGTCTCGTACGGGCCGACGGCGTCCAGGGCGGTGAAGCGGTCGAAGAGCACGATGGCGATCTGCATGGGCTTCCTTTCGACGGTAGGGGGCGAGCGGGCTGATCGGCGGTCAGTGGGTGAGCGGGCGGAACCGGCGCCGGTACTCGGCCGGGCCGGCGCCGAGGGCCTTGACGAACGCGCGGCGCATGGCCTCGGGGGTGCCGTAGCCGCTCGCCCGGGAGATCTCCTCGACACCGTCGCCGGTGTCCTCCAGGAGGCGGCGGGCGTGTTCGAGGCGGACCCGGTCGACGTAGCGGCCGGGGGTCGTGCCGGTCTCGGCGCGGAAGGCTCGGGCGAAGTGGCGGGGGGACAGCCGGGCGCGGGCGGCGAGGGACTCGACGGTCAGGTCGTCGGCGGGGTGCTCGGTGATCCACTGCTGGACCTCGCGCAACGGTTCGCGCTGCGCGGTCTGGGCGGCGAGCTGGGCGCTGAACTGGGCCTGGTTTCCGGGCCTGCGCAGGAAGACCACCAGGTGGCGGGCGATGGTGAGCGCCGCCTCCCGGCCCAGGTCCTCCTCGACGAGGGCCAGGGCGAGGTCGATGCCGGAGGTGACGCCGGCCGAGGTCGAGACGTGCCCGTCGCGTACGTAGATGGGGTCGGCGTCGACCTCGACGGCGGGGTGGTCGCGGGCGAGCTGGTCGCAGTACGCCCAGTGGGTCGTGGCGCGGCGGCCGTCCAGCAGACCCGCCTCGGCGAGCAGGACCGCGCCGGTGCACACGGAGACCAGGCGTTCGGCGCGGGCGGCGTTCGCGCGCAGCCAGTCGGTCAGGCGGGGGTCGGGGCGGCGGGTGCCCCGGCCGCCCGGGACGAGGAGGGTGTGCGGTCCGGGGGCGTCGGCGAGGGTGCCGTCGGGCACCAGGGTGAGCCCGCTGGAGGTGCGTACCGGGACGCCGTCCGGGGAGGCCGTGTGCAGGCGGTACGTCCCCGGCGTGTGCTGCTCGGCCCCGGCGAAGACCTCGACCGGGCCGGTGACGTCCAGGCTCTGGACGCCGTCGAAGAGGACGACGAGAACGGTTCGCTGCGCCATGCGGTCGATTCTTCGGGGGCTTCGCGATGGCCGCAACGACGAGTTCCCCACCTTTTCTGCCACCCGGGCGGAGGAGGACGGGCATGGCCGGGCGTCGGCGAGGTACCCGTGCCGTCCCGGCCCGGGCGGCCGGGAGAGGAAAGGAGATTCACGTGTTCCGTGCGATCGCAGACGTACTGCGGCAGATCGGTGGCGCCGTCGCCACTGTGGTGACCCTGCCCTTCCGGGCTCTGGCCCGGCTGTTCGGCGGCGCCTCGGCCTCCACACGGCACGGCAGGGCCTGAGCCTCGCCGAGAGGAGCGCCCTGATCCCCGAGTGTCGGTCTCGCCTGCCACAATTGCCGCGCAACCTCAGTGGAGAAGGCGGTACGGGATCGTGACGACACCCGGGTCCATCGAAGTAGGGTCCATCGAAGGCAGGATCGCCGAGGAACTCGGCGTACGGGAGCGGCAGGTGAAGGCCGCCGTGGAGCTGCTCGACGGCGGCTCGACGGTGCCTTTCATCGCCCGCTACCGCAAGGAAGCGACCGAGATGCTCGACGACGCGCAGCTGCGCACGATCGAGGAGCGGCTGCGCTACCTGCGGGAGCTGGAGGAACGCCGGGCGGCGATCCTCCAGTCCGTGCGCGAGCAGGGCAAGCTCACGGACGAGCTGGAGGCGCAGATCCGGGGCGCCGAGACCAAGGCGCGCCTCGAGGACATCTACCTGCCGTACAAGCCGAAGCGGCGGACGAAGGCGCAGATCGCGCGGGAGGCGGGGCTCGAGCCGCTCGCCGAGGGACTGCTCGGCGATCCGGGCGTGGAGCCCCTCGCGGCGGCTGCCGCCTTCGTCGACGCCGACAAGGGCGTCGCCGATCCGCAGGCCGCGCTGGACGGCGCCCGGGCGATCCTCACCGAGCGGTTCTCGGAGGACGCCGACCTGCTCGGTGAGCTGCGCGAGCGCATGTGGGTGCGCGGGCGGCTCGCCGCGAAGGTGCGGGAGGGCAAGGAGGAGGCGGGCGCGAAGTTCGCCGACTACTTCGACTTCGCCGAGCCGTTCACCGAGCTGCCCTCGCACCGCGTTCTGGCGATGCTGCGCGGCGAGAAGGAGGAGGTCCTCGACCTCGTCCTGGAGCCGGAGGAGCCGACGGACGGGCCCTCGTCGTACGAGGGGATCGTCGCCCACCGGTTCCAGATCGCCGATCGCGGCCGCCCCGCCGACAAGTGGCTGACGGACACGGTTCGCTGGGCCTGGCGCACCCGCATCCTCGTCCACCTCGGCATCGACCTGCGGCTGAGGCTGCGTACGGCCGCCGAGGACGAGGCGGTCAACGTGTTCGCGGCGAACCTGCGCGACCTGCTGCTGGCCGCCCCGGCGGGCACGCGCGCGACGCTGGGCCTGGACCCCGGCTTCCGTACGGGTGTGAAGGTGGCCGTGGTCGACGCGACCGGCAAGGTCGTCGCGACGGACGTGATCCACCCGCACGTCCCGGCCAACAGGTGGGACGAGGCGATCGCCAAGCTGGCGCGGCTGGCGAAGGAGCACGCGGTCGAGCTGGTCGCCATCGGCAACGGCACGGCGTCCCGCGAGACCGACAAGCTCGCCGGTGAACTCATCACGAAACACCCCGAGTTGAAGCTCACCAAGGTGATGGTGTCCGAGGCCGGCGCCTCCGTGTACTCGGCCTCCGCCTTCGCCTCGCAGGAGCTGCCCGACATGGACGTCTCCCTGCGTGGCGCGGTGTCGATCGCGCGCCGGCTCCAGGACCCGCTGGCCGAGCTGGTGAAGATCGACCCCAAGTCGATCGGTGTCGGCCAGTACCAGCACGACCTGTCCGAGGTGAAGCTGTCGCGTTCGCTGGACGCGGTGGTGGAGGACTGTGTGAACGGCGTCGGTGTCGATGTGAACACCGCGTCCGCCCCGCTGCTGGCCCGGGTCTCCGGCATCACCTCCGGCCTCGCCGAGAACATCGTGGCGCACCGCGACGCCAACGGGCCGTTCACCTCCCGCTCGCAGCTGAAGAACGTGGCACGGCTCGGCCCCAAGGCGTACGAGCAGTGCGCGGGCTTCCTGCGGATCCGCGGGGGCGACGACCCACTGGACGCGTCCAGCGTGCACCCGGAGGCGTATCCGGTGGTCCGGCGGATGGTGAAGACGTCCGGGCAGGAGGTGGCCGCCCTCATCGGCAACACGTCGGTGCTGCGCTCGCTGCGTCCGGGCGACTTCGTGGACGAGACGTTCGGTCTGCCGACCGTCACCGACATCCTCAAGGAGCTGGAGAAGCCCGGGCGCGACCCGCGGCCCGCCTTCAGGACGGCCACCTTCAAGGAGGGCGTGGAGAAGATCTCCGACCTGTCCTCCGGGATGATCCTGGAGGGCGTGGTGACGAACGTCGCCGCCTTCGGCGCCTTCGTCGACGTCGGTGTCCACCAGGACGGTCTGGTGCACGTCTCCGCGATGTCGAGGACGTTCGTCAAGGACCCGCGGGACGTGGTCAAGCCCGGCGACATCGTCAAGGTGAAGGTCCTCGACGTCGACATCCCGCGCAAGCGGATCTCGCTGACCCTCCGTCTGGACGACGAGGCGGCCCCCAAGGGCGGTCCCTCCGGCGAGGGCCGGCCGCAGCGCGGTGGCGGGCGTCCGCCGCAGCAGCGGCAGTCCGGCTCCGGTCAGCGCGGCGCGGGCGGCGGCCAGCGCGGCGGCGGCGCCCGCCAGGCTCCGGCGCCGGCGAACAGCGCGATGGCCGACGCGCTGCGCCGGGCGGGGCTGCTCGACCCGAAGAAGGGCCGCGGCTGAGTGCGGCGGGCCGGGCATCGCAGCCCGGCCCGCTCGTACAGTGACTGTATGAGCACTTCCCGTGTCCTGACCTGGAACGTCACGGCGAGCGGCGGATACGAGACCGCTTGGACCGAGAGCGGCGACGGCGTGCTGCGGGCGCGGGGACGTGCGGTCGGGACGGCGCCGCAGCCGTACTGGGTCTCGTACGAGCTCGACACCGCCGACCGGTTCGTGACGCGTCGGCTGACGGTGACGGTCGAGACGGCGCAGCGGACACGCTCGCTCGATCTGCGGCACGACGGCCGGGGTGGGTGGACGGCCGACGGGGAGCGGCTGCCCGGGTTCGAGGACGCCGTCGACTGCGATCTGGGGCTGTGCCCGCTCACCAACACGATGCCGGTGCTGCGGCACGGACTGCACCGGGGGCCGGGCGAGCGGCGGCTGCTGATGGCGTGGGTGTCGGTGCCGGGGCTGACCGTGCGGCCGTCGTGGCAGACCTACACGTATCTCGGACCGACCGGCTCGGGCGCACGGGTCCGGTTCGCCTCCGGGACCTTCCGCGCCGACATCGAGTTCGACGAGGACGGATACGTCCTCGACTACCCGGGGCTGGCCACACGCCTCGCCTGAAAACCCGTTGCCGGAGATCAGCCGGTCGACAGACTGATCGCATGACCGGACATGATCCCAAGGCGGACCTCCAGAAGTATCTGCGGGACGCCCGCGCTGTGCTGCTGTGGAAGCTCGACGGGCTGTCGGAGTACGACGTGCGGCGGCCCGTGACGCCGAGCGGCACGAATCTGCTGGGGCTGGTCAAGCACCTGGCCGGCGCGGAGGCGCTGTACTTCGGGGCGGTCCACGGGCGGCCGTTCACGGGGACGCCGTTGTGGATCATGGGGGACGCCGAGCCGAACGCCGATCTGTGGGCGCGGGCCGACGAGACGCGGGAGGAGATCGTCGGGCTGTACCGGCGGGCCTGCGCGCACGCGGACGAGACGATCGCGGCGCTGCCGCTGGACGCCGTCGGCCGGTTGCCCGGGGAAAGAGAAATCGAGCTGACACTGCCCCACAGCCTCGCCCACATGATCGCCGAGACGCAGCGGCACGCCGGGCACGCCGACATCGTCCGGGAACTGCTGGACGGGGCGACGGGACAGCGGCCGGGCGGCGCCAACACGCCCGAGGCCGACCCGGTGTGGTGGCGGGAGCACCGCGAGCGGGTGGAGCGGGCGGCCGGGGAGGCGGCCGGCCACCCGGCACCGCCCGCGTGAACTTCCGGCGGGTCAACCCGCCCAGGGTTCCGTCACCTTGCCGTCGGCGACCTCCAGGCGGCGGGTGACGCGGACCGCGTCCAGCATGCGCCGGTCGTGGGTGACCAGGATGAGCGTGCCCTCGTAGCCGTCGAGGGCGGACTCCAGCTGCTCGATGGCGGGGAGGTCGAGGTGGTTGGTCGGCTCGTCCAGGACGAGGAGGTTGACGCCCCTGCCCTGGAGCAGGGCGAGGGCGGCGCGGGTGCGTTCGCCCGGTGACAGGGTCGCCGCCGGGCGCAGGACGTGGTCCGACTTCAGGCCGAACTTGGCCAGAAGGGTGCGCACCTCGACCGGTTCGGTGTCCGGGACGGCCGCGCCGAAGGCGTCGAGCAGTGCCTCTGGGCCGTGGAACAGCTTGCGCGCCTGGTCGACCTCGCCGACCAGGACACCGGAGCCGAGGGCGGCGTGTCCGGCGTCCAGCGGGACGCGGCCGAGGAGCGCGCCGAGCAGGGTCGACTTGCCCGCTCCGTTGGCGCCGGTCACCGCGACCCGGTCGGCCCAGTCGATCTGCAGGGACACCGGGCCGAAGGTGAAGTCGCCGCGCCGCACCTCGGCGTCCCGGAGGGTGGCGACGACCGCGCCGGAGCGCGGGGCGGCCGCGATCTCCATGCGCAGCTCCCACTCCTTGCGCGGCTCCTCGACGACCTCCAGGCGTTCGATCATGCGCTGGGTCTGGCGGGCCTTCGCGGCCTGTTTCTCGCTGGCCTCGCTGCGGAACTTGCGGCCGATCTTGTCGTTGTCGTTGCCCGCCTTGCGGCGCGCGTTCTTCACGCCCTTGTCCATCCACGCGCGCTGTGTCTGCGCGCGGTCCTGGAGCGCGGCCTTCTTGTCGGCGTACTCCTCGTAGTCCTCGCGGGCGTGCCGGCGGGCCACCTCGCGTTCTTCCAGGTAGGCGTCGTAGCCGCCGCCGTAGAGGTTGATCCGCTGCTGCGCGAGGTCGAGTTCGAGGACCTTGGTGACCGTGCGGGTGAGGAACTCGCGGTCGTGGCTGACGAGGACGGTCCCGGCGCGCAGGCCGGTCACGAAGCGTTCGAGGCGCTCCAGGCCGTCGAGGTCGAGGTCGTTGGTGGGCTCGTCGAGGAGGAAGACGTCGTAGCGGGACAGGAGGAGGGAGGCGAGGCCCGCGCGGGCGGCCTGGCCGCCGGACAGGGACGTCATCGGCTGGTCGAGGTCCACGCCGAGGCCGAGGGAGCCGGCGACCTCCTCCGCGCGCTCGTCGAGGTCGGCGCCGCCGAGGTCCAGCCAGCGCTCCAGGCTCGTCGCGTACGCGTCGTCGGCGCCCGGTGCGCCGTCGACGAGGGCCTGCGTCGCCTCGTCCATCGTGCGCTGCGCCTCCGCGACGCCGGTGCGGCGGGCGAGGAACGCGCGCACGCTCTCGCCGGGGCGGCGTTCGGGTTCCTGGGGCAGATGGCCGACGGTCGCGGTCGGCGGGGAGAGCCGCAGCTCGCCCCGCTCGGGCGCGGTGAGGCCGGCGAGCAGCTTGAGCAGCGTGGACTTGCCCGCGCCGTTGGCTCCGACCAGCCCGATCACGTCACCGGGGGCGACGACGAGGTCGAGCCCGGAGAAGAGGGAGCGGTCGCCGTGCCCGGCGGCGAGGTTCTTGACGACGAGGGTGGCGGTCACAGACGGAGGATCCTAGTCGGCCCCCGGTGCCGGAGTCGCGGCGGTTTCCCCCCGTCGCCGGTCCACGGTCCGTTCGGTTACGGTCCGGGTGTGGACACTCAGCGCAACGGCGAGGTCGTCGTGGTCGGGGGCGGGGTCATCGGGCTGGCGACGGCGGTGGTCCTCGCCGAGCGGGGCCGCCGGGTGCGGGTGTGGACACGGGACCCCGTCGAGCGGACCACCTCGGCCGTCGCCGGCGCGTTGTGGTGGCCGTACCACATCGAGCCGCTCGCGTCGGCGCGCACGTGGGCGCTGCGCTCGCTGGAGGTGTACGAGGAACTGGCGATGCGGCCCGGGACGACCGGGGTGCGCCTGGTCGACGGGGTCATGGGCGAGACCGACCTGGACGACGTCGAGCGCTGGGCGGCCGACCGGCTCACCGGGCTGCGCCGGGCCACGGCCGAGGAGTACGGCGCCGGGCGGGGCATCTGGGCGCGGTTGCCGCTGATCGACATGACGGTTCATCTGCCGTGGCTGCGGGAGCGGTTGCTGCGCGCGGGCGGCACCGTCGAGGAGCGGACCGTGTCCGACCTGGCGGAGGCCGACGCGCCGGTCGTCGTCAACTGCACGGGCCTCGGCGCCCGGGCCCTTGCCGCGGACGCGTCGGTACGGCCGCAGCGGGGGCAGTTGGTCGTCGTGGAGAACCCCGGGATCAGCACCTGGCTCGTCTCCACCGGCCCGGACGGTGAGTCGGCCTACCTCCTGCCGCAGCCGGGCCGGTTGTTGCTGGGCGGCACGGCGGAGGACGACGCGTGGTCGCTGGAGCCGGACCCGGCGGTCGCCGAAGGGATCGTGCGGCGCTGTGCGGCGCTGCGGCCGGAGGTCGCCGAGGCGCGGGTCCTGGACCACCGGGTGGGGCTGCGGCCGGTGCGGGACGCGGTGCGGCTGGAGCGGGAGATCCTGCCGGACGGGCGGACGGTGGTGCATCACTACGGGCACGGCGGGGGTGGGGTGACCGTGGCGTGGGGGTGTGCGGAGGAGGCGGCCGGGCTGGTGTTCTCCGCCGCCGCCTCCTAGGAGGAGATTCCGCACGGGACCGTGTGGGAGTTCCGGACCGCCGCCGCCGGCAGGATGCGACCCGAGCGGTACGGGGCCTGGGCCGCTCCCGCACAGCTCCACCGCCCGTCCGTGGCCCCGCCGGGGCCCGGGCCCGGCCGACGCCGTGGCGCTCGCGCACCTGGCCCGCGCGTCGCCCGCCGCTCACTCCAGGATCAGTGGTTTCTCCGGGGCGAGATGCTGGGCGATCGACACCAGGAGCGCGGTGCTGAAGTTCTCGGCGGTGTCGCTGCCCCTTCCCTGTGTCGCGGCCGTCGCGATCGCGATCTTCCTGGAGGGCAGATAGGCGACCGATCCCTGATAGCCGGCGAACGACGGATTCTGCAGGAGCCAGGTGTTCTGCACGGCCAGCCCCAGGGCGTAGGACGTCCTCGGCGTCACCTTGGCGACGGGGGTGATCTGCGCCTTGTGCGACTCGGGCGTGAGCAGCTTCCCCTCGCCCCACGCTGCCACCGACTTCCCCATGTCCTCCAGCGTGCCCGTCATGACCGCTCCCGGGGCCAGCGTCCATGACGGGTCCCAGTAGGTGGCGTCCTCGAAGACACCCCGCTCGTTGTCGAAGGAGTGCAGCACCGGGGCGGGGATCTCGGCCGTGGACGGGTTGTCGGTCCCGGTCAGACCGAGGGGCTTCAGGATTCTTTCGCGCATCACTTCCGCGAGGGGCTTCTTCCTGACCTTGGAGATGATGTCGCCCAGGATCACCCAGTTGGCATGCGAGTAGACGAACCCTGAGCCGGGGGGTTTCTGGAGGGGTTTGGAGAAGGAGAAGCCCAGCAGTTGCTCCGGCGTCCAGTGCCGGAAGGGATTCTTGTAGAGCGCGGCGATGAACTGGGGGTTCTGGACGTAGTCCGCGTAGCCGGAAGTGCTGGAGGCCACCATCTTCAGGGTGATCTCCTTCGCGTGCGGCAGGTCGGGGAGCCACCGGGAGATCTTGTCGTCGAGCCGGACCTTTCCCTCGTCGACGAGTTCGAGCAGTTCGGTCGTCAGATACGGAATGGCGACCGCGCCGATCCGCAGGTGCATGTCGGTCGTCGCGGGGACGCCGGTCATCGTCTCTCCGGAAGCGACGCTCGTGACCTTCTCCCCGTCGATCCAGACCCCGGCCATGGCTGCGGTGAGCTTGTACTTCTTCAGGGAGCCGGCGACCTGGTTCCTGACGAAGGCCTCACTGTCGGAGGGAATGCAGCTGCCGCCTCGGGAGATCTCGTCGGACGAGCAGGCCCTCGGCGCGCTCTCGGCCTCCGTGGCCGTCGTGGCGACACAGCCCGTGAGCGAAGCGCCCAGCAGCCCCAGGGCCGGCGGCAGGCATATGAGGGCGGTTCTCGCGGTGTGACGCGTGGCTTCGGGTCGACGCACGGCGGAGCCTCCATACGGGTCGAAGGCTGCGATTCCCCCATGTCGCACCTGCGGGCTTCGTTCCGGACGCTAACCGCCGGTACCGGCCGTCGCGCCCCGGGCGCCCCCGTTCGGGTGAGGCGGCCCCGCTGGATCGCGAGGCCGCCCCGGCCGTGGCGGTGCCCTGCCCCGGGACGCGCGTCGGGATGCGGCCGGCCTTCTTCACCCCGAGATGCGGGGTCCGCCGCGGCGAGACCGCCGGGTCCCGCCGAGAAGCCGTCACGCCCGCGTCGGGAGCGACGCGGGCGTGACCCTGTGACGACAACGCCTGGGAGGCTTACGGGATCCGGTACGGGTGGCGCGGTGCCGAGACGCCGTCCAAGGGTGTGGAATCGGGTGCCGTCACGCGTGGGGAGCCGGCTGTGGCTCCCGCGAACGCCTTGGCGCCGCCGACCAGCGGGACCCGGGCCGAGGTGCGGGACAGGTCCAGGGTGAGGGTCGGGGTGTCGGCGGGCGGATCGATGAGGTCCTTGTCGGTGCCCGCGACGATCAGCGCCAGGCGGTGGCCGGCGGGGACGACGTGGTCGGTGGCGGCCAGGTCGAGGGTGATGCCGTAGGGCCTGCCCGGGGTGAGCGGGACGCCCTTCCCCGCGTGGGCGTAGGTGCCGAGGTCGGCCCAGCCACGGCTGAGGACCGTGAAGTCGACGTCGGTGGTCCGCGCCTCGGTCTCCTTGAAGCAGGCGCTGTCGCCGGTGGAGCTGACGCCCCAGCAGGTGCGGTCGGCGAGGGTGGTGATGCCCTCGCCGCTCGCCGCGTAGTCGCGGATGGTGTCGGGGCCGAGGTCGGCCAGGACGGCCGTCAGGTGAGCCGTGGGGGTCGTGGGCGTGGCGGTGACGGTGACTTCGGAGGAGCCGGACAGGCGCAGGTCACGGGTGAGGGGCGCGGTCACGAAGCCGGCCTTGTCGGGGGTCGGGGTGTCGATCCGTGCGGCCCAGTCGGTCTCGCCGGTCCGCGGGTCGTCGGTGAAGGTCTCGGTGCCGGTGCCCTTGCGCAGGCCGAGCGTGCCGACGCCCGCCTGCTCGCCGCCGGACGGCCGCAGGGTCGTCGTCTTCGTGCCCCTCGGCGGCCAGACCGTGGACGTCTCCCACTGGTCGGGGTGGCGTTCGATGTCGGCCATGGGCTCGCGGTCGATGCCGTTGTCGTAGCCGAGGAGTTCGTGGTCGAACCAGCGGTGCAGGGTCTCGACCCAGGTGGCGCGGCGGAAGTCGAAGGGGTCGACGTGGCCGGTCTGGGAGAGCCAGATCTTGCGCTCGACACCGTTCTTCGCCAGGGCGTCCCACCACTGGCCGACGTGCTTCATGCGGACGTTGAGGTCCTGAAGGCCGTGGACGAGGAAGACGCTGGCCTTGACCTTGCTCGCGTCCCTGACGTAGTCGCGCTCGGTCCACAGGCCTGTCCAGTCGCCGGTGCGCGGGGCGTCGTCGACGAGTCTGCGCTGCACGGCGGCGCACCTGGCGCGGGCGTCGGGGCTGTCGACGTAGTCGGAGAGCCAGTCGGGGCCGGAGTCGTAGAGCGGGGCGCCCTGCTGGAAGTAGTAGTCGTACCAGGAGGAGATGGCGCTGATCGGGACGATGGTCTTCAGGCCCTTCACGCCGGTGGCGGCGACGCCGTTGGCGATGGTGCCGTCCCAGCTCTTGCCGATCATGCCGGTGCTGCCGTTGGTCCAGCCCGCTGTGGCGGTGGTGGCGCCGGTGCGGGTCGTGTACGCCGTGGCGCGGCCGTTCAGCCAGTCGACGACGGCCTTGGCGGAGAGGATGTCGGAGCGGCCGCCGACGTCGACGCAGCCGTCGGAGCGGTTGGTGCCGGCCAGGTCGACGCCGACGAAGGCGTAGCCGCGGGGCACGAAGTAGTTGTCGTAGAACAGGGGCATCCGCACGACGTCGCCGTTCGCGTCGTACGTCTTCTTCTGGCTCTCGTTGCCGCGTCCGCAGCAGGAGTAGTAGGGGCTGGCGTCCATGATGACGGGCACCTTGCGGCCCTGTCGGGCGGGTTCGCGGGGGCGGACGATGTCGACGGCGACCCGGTCGGTCTTCCCGTCGCCGTCGCCGTCGAGGCGGGTGTCCACCCAGACGGCCTCACGGATGGCGTTCTCGTAGGAGTAGACGGGTCTGCTCTCGCGCGGGGTGGTGGCGTGGGCCGCTGCCGGGGTGAGGAGGGCGGCCACCAGGGCGGTGACGGCGGCGGTCGCGAGCGGTCTCCAGATCGTGAAGCGCGTGCGTGTCGGCATGCGCGGGACGGTACAGCGGTCAACTCGCGGGCAGAAGAGGGCGATTGGGTGTCGGATGTGGCCGGAACACGTCCATGGGCCGGGTTCGGTCATGACGGCCGAATGGCGATCGTGTGACAGCGGTGGTCGTGGGCAGGTCCTGGGCACAGGGAGTCAATAGGCTCCGAACAGACTTCGTGCCCCTACGACTTGGAGCTCTCGTGCACCGCAGATTCATCGCGCCGGGCGCCTTGGCCGCCGCGTCCGTCCTGCTGGCGATCCCGGCGTCGGCCGCGAGCGTCTCCCCCGGCGCCCCGGGCATCGGTGACCCCTACTACCCGGCCTACGGCAACGGCGGATACGACGTCTCCCACTACGACCTGCGGCTGAAGTACCAGCCCGCCACGGACCGGCTGGAGGGTACGGCGACGATCCTCGCGAGGACCACCCAGGACCTGTCGCGGTTCAACCTGGACTTCCTGCTCGACGTCGGCGAGGTACGGGTCAACGGCGCCAAGGCGGCCTTCGCGACCTCCGGCGAGCACGAGCTGGAGATCACGCCGAGGACGCCGCTGGCCAAGGGCGCCGCGATCACCGTCGTGGTGCGCTACAGCGGCGTCCCGTCGTCGAAGCAGGCGTACGGCTTCACCAGTTGGCACCGCACCCCCGACGGCGGGGTCGGCGCCAACGAGCCCGAGGCGGCCTGGTGGTGGTTCCCGAGCAACGACCACCCGCTGGACAAGGCCACCTACGACGTGTCGGTCCAGGTGCCGGACGGCACCCAGGCCATCTCCAACGGCACGCTGCAGTCGACGACCTCCCGGGCCGGCTGGACCCGCTTCAACTGGCGGTCCGACAAGCCGCAGGCGACCTATCTGGCCACGCTCGCGGTCGGGAAGTTCGACATCACGACCGGTACGACCGACAGCGGCATCCCGGTCGTCAACGCCTACAGCAAGGACCTGGGCGCCAACGCCGGCGCGGCGCGGGCCAGCATCGAGCGGACCGGGGAGATCGCCGACTGGCTGACCGAGTACTTCGGGCCGTACCCCTACAACGCGCTCGGCGGCTATGTGCCCAACGTGACCACCGGGTACGCGCTGGAGACGCAGACGCGACCCTTCTACAGCCCCCGGCAGTTCGCCGCCGGGTCGAACACCTCCGTGGTCGTGCACGAGCTGGCCCACCAGTGGTACGGCGACCTGGTGTCCGTCGCCGGGTGGAAGGACATCTGGATCAACGAGGGCTTCGCGCGGTACGCGCAGTGGCTGTGGTCCGAGCACGAGGGCGAGGGCACCGCGCAGGAGATCGCCGACTACGTGTACGCCTCGCGGCCGGCCGACGACCCGTTCTGGACGGTGAAGCCCGGGGATCCGGGACCGGAGAACCAGTTCCACCTCGCGGTGTACGACCGGGGGGCGCTGACGCTGCAGGCGCTGCGGAACGAGATCGGGGACGAGGCGTTCTTCGCGATCCTGAAGGGCTGGCCGCAGAAGCACGCCTACGGCAACGCGACCGTCGCCGAGTTCCAGCGGTACGCGGAGGAGGTCTCCGGGAAGTCCCTGGGCGCGCTGTTCGACACCTGGCTGTTCCAGCCGTCGAAGCCGGCGGCGCCCGCGGCACGGGAGGCGTCGATCTCGGCCCGGCCACTGGGCACGCCGGGGGCGCCCGCGCAGCCCAGGTCGTGGAAGAAGATCGCCGCGACGAACGGCGTGCACGACCACGACCACGCGCACGGGCGCGAGGGCTGAGTGACGGCCGGGTGGCTCAGGGGGCGGGGGCTCCCCGGGCCGTCCGGGCCAGGAGGTCGTCCCGGCCGATCGCGTCCGTCTCCGTGGACGGCACCGTGCAGGCGTACGCCCCGGCCACCGCGCCGTAGAGGGCGCAGGTGAGCGGTGGTTCGCCGGTGAGTCGGCCGTAGAGGAAGGCGGCCGCGAAGGCGTCTCCCGCCCCGTTGGAGTCCACCACCGGGGCGGGGAGCGCCACCGCCGGAACACGGGTCAGCTCACCGTCGGCCAGCAGGTACGCGCCCTGTGCGCCGGCGGTGGCGACGACGACCTCGGCGCGGCCCCGTCCGGCGATGCGGCGCATGGTCGCCTCGGGGTCCGTGAGGGCCGCCGCGGAGAGGAAGACGACGTCCGCGGCGAACGCGAAGGCCTCGTGGTACGGGTTGCGGCCGTCCCAGTTGTGCAGATCGGTGGAGACGGTGACGCCGGCCTCGCGCAGCGCGGGCAACGCGGGGGCGCAGGGGTGGGTGAGGGACACGTGCGCGTGGCGGCTGGTCGCGGCCAGGGCCCGCAGGGTGTCCTCCGGGAACCGGTCGTCCGGATGCGCGCGGCTCGTGTCGTACAGGGACAGTCGCCGTCCGTCCGGGCCGACCAGGTTGACCGCGCGCTTGGTGCCGGCGGGCTGCGGGATCGCGGTGAGCGCGATGCCCTTCTCCCGGTGCAGGGCGCGGACCAGGTCGCCCTCGGGGTCGTCGCCGAGGAAGTCGAGGTGGTGAGTGCGCAGGCCGAGGGCGCTCAGTCCGAGGGCCACGAAGTCCCCGGTCTGCCCCGCGCGGGCGCGGACGCCGCTGTCGATCATGTAGCTGTCGGCGTACGGGAGCGGCAGCTCCGGCACGTACACGACGGTGTCCACGCCCGCCCCGCCCAGGACCAGCACATCGATGTCGCGGTTCACCGCGCTACCCCTCCCCGTGGTCGTATACCGTCACCGCGATCCCCCGCTTCACCAGCCGCTCGGTGATCAGCGGTTCGATCCGGGACCACTTGCCGCCGGCCAGGCCGCAGCCTATCCGGGGCAGGTGCACGGACGCGTCGAGTGCGGCGGCCCTGTCGGCCAGGCGGGCCAGTGCCGCGTCGATCGCCTCGTAGCGGACGGGAACGCCCTTGCTGCCCGTCCGGATGCCGCGCTGGCCGACCATGTTGGCGACCCACACGTACGGCTCGACCTGGACGAGCTGGACCGCGCCCAGACCGAAGTCGTTGGACGCGCGGTCGCGGTGCCAGGCGCGGTAGGCCGCCTCCGGCTGCGGCCAGCGGCGCGAGAGCGCCACGACGAAGCCCTTCCCCCATCCCCCGATGTCGTTGCAGACATGGGCGATCACCTTGACGCCCTTGACCGACGGCACGGTGGCGTCACCCCGGACATAAGTGATCTCCGACATGACGCCACCGTAGGCGATGCCACTGACAACCGCCCTGGCCTGCTACTTCGTGAGATCGGCGAGTTCCCGCCCGGCCGCATCGGCCACCCGTCGACGGATCGCGAACCAGCCGCCGACGAGCGCGGCCGCGACGACCGGGACGAGCAGGAGGGTCTTGCGGCCGACCTCGGGGTCGTTCCATATCAGGCCCAGCACGGCGAGCAGGAAGGCGATCGTGACGATCTCCGTGGCCGGGCTGCCGGGGAGGCGGAAGGAAGGACGGGCGAGCAGTCCGGCCTTGGCGCGGCGGACGAAGACCAGGTGGCAGATCATGATGATCACCCAGGTGCTGATGATGCCGAGGGAGGCGACGTTCAGCACGATCTCGAAGGCCTGGTCCGGCATCAGGAAGTTCAGGCCGACGCCGAGGACGCACACCGCGCAGGTGAGGAGGATGCCGCCGTAGGGGACCTGGCTGCGGTTCATGCGGGCGGTGAACCTGGGGGCCGAGCCCGCCATGGCCATGGAGCGCAGGATGCGGCCGGTGGAGTACAGGCCGGAGTTCAGGGACGACATCGCGGCGGTGAGGACGACGAGGTTCATCACGTCGCCGGCGCCGGAGACGCCGATCTTCGACAGGACGGTGACGAAGGGGCTCTCGTCGGCGGAGTAGACCGAGCCGGGCAGCAGCACGGCGAGGAGGACGACGGAGCCGACGTAGAAGAGGCCGACGCGCCACATGATCGAGTTCACCGCGCGCGGGACGACCTTCTCCGGCTCGGCGGTCTCGCCCGCGGCCACGCCGACGAGCTCCAGGGCGGCGTACGCGAAGATCACGCCCTGCATGACGAGGACGACGGGCATCAGGCCGTGCGGGAAGACGCCGCCGTGGTCCGTGATCACGCTCAGGCCGGGCGTCTGCCCGCCCACGTCGTGCTGGGTGGCGAGCAGGAAGATGCCGACGCACATGAAGGCGACGAGGGTGGCGACCTTGACGATCGCGAACCAGAACTCCATCTCGCCGAAGATCTTCACCGAGATGAGGTTCACGGCCAGCACCACGGCGAGCGCGATCAGCGCCAGCACCCACTGGGGGATGCTCGTGAACATGCTCCAGTAGTGGGTGTACAGCGCGATGGCGGTGATGTCGGCGATGCCGGTGGTCGACCAGTTCAGGAAGTACATCCAGCCGGCGACGTAGGCGCCCTTCTCGCCGAGGAACTCGCGCGCGTACGAGACGAAGGAGCCCGAGGAGGGGCGGTACAGGACCAGCTCACCGAGGGCCCGGACGACGAAGAAGGCGAAGACGCCGCAGACCAGGTAGGCGAGGGCGAGCGCCGGGCCCGCGTCGTGGAGGCGCCCTCCGGCGCCCAGGAAGAGGCCGGTGCCGATCGCGCCGCCGATGGCGATCATGTTGACGTGGCGGTGCTTGAGGTCCTTGCTGTAGCCGGCGTCGCCCGCGTCGGCGGGCAGCGCGCTCGCCCGGGAAGGGGCGGCGATGTCGGCCGTGTGCACGGTGTCCTTGCTCACGGGTGGTTCCACTCTCTGGTGCGCCCGGGCGTTGTGCGCGCGGGTGTCCGTACGGTCACGGCCCGCGGCTCCCGGGTAGGGGCACAGACCGAGGGGCAGCTTCCCAGAGGGCCGGCGACCATGCGATGGCTCGCGTCACAGAGCGTTACTTCTCACAAGGTCCTCACCGCGGCGCCACGGGTTTCACAGCACTGGTGTGCCAGTGATACTGCTGCGTATGACGATCGAGACCGAGGAGCCGGCCCTCACGGTCGACGAGCTGGCCGCCCGGGCCGGTGTCACGGTCCGGACGGTGCGCTTCTACAGCACCCGGGGACTGCTGCCCCCGCCGGTCATCGGTCCGCGCCGGGTGGGGCGCTACGGACCGGAGCACCTCGCGCTCCTCGCGCTGATCGAGGAGCTGCAGCGGCAGGGCATGACGCTGGCCGCCATCGAGCGCTACCTGGACCGGCTGCCGCCCGGTCTCGACGCGCACGACCTCGCCGTCCACCGCGCGGTGGTGGCCTCCTGGGCGCCGGACACGGTGGAGACGGTGACCCGGGAGGAGCTCCAGCAGCGGGCGGGGCGGACGCTGAGCGAGGAGGACGTGGAGCGGCTGGTGGCGATGGACGTCGTCGAGGGACCGCCGGCCGGCGCGGGCGCCGAGGGTGTCGAGGGCGCGGTCGGCTCCTACCGTGTCGACCGCGGTCTGCTGCCGCTCGGGGTCCGGCTGCTCGACGTGCCGCTGTCGCAGGAGGTGATCCTGGCGGCGCGCACCACGCTGATCGAGCACGCGCGCGCGGCGGCGCACGAGCTGTCGCGGCTGTTGCGGGAGGCCGTCGCGGAGCGTGACGCGCAGGACGTGAAGTCGCTGACCGCGCAGATGCATCCGCTGGTGGTGCAGGCGCTGCTGACGACCTTCCAGCGGTCGCTGCGGGAGGAGCTGCGGCAGTGGCCGACGGAGCCGGAGGCGGGCGGGTCCGGCTGACCCGCCCGCCGGCAACCGTCTCAGCGCCCGTCCGTGAAGGTCTCCCCCCGCTCCGCCTTCTCCACCAGCAGCGCCGGCGGGGTGAAGCGGTCGCCGTAGCGTTCGGCGAGTTCACGCGCGCGGGCCACGAATCCGGGCAGCCCACCCTGGTAACCGTTGATGTACTGCAGCACGCCGCCGGTCCAGCCGGGGAAGCCGATGCCGAAGAGGGAGCCGATGTTGGCGTCGGCCACGGAGGTCAGCACTCCCTCCTCGAGGAGCCGGACGGTGTCGAGGGCCTCGGCGAAGAGCATGCGTTCCTGCATGTCCTCGAAGGGGATTTCGGCGCCCGCGCGCGTGAAGTGCTCGCGCAGGCCCGGCCACAGGCCCGCCCGCCTGCCGTCGACGTAGTCGTAGAAGCCGGCGCCGCCGCTGCGGCCGGTGCGGCCGAACTCGTCGACCATGCGGTCGATGACGGCCTCGGCGGGGTGCCCGGGCCAGGTGCCGCCGGCCTCCTCGACGGCCCGCTTCGACTCGGCCCGGATCTTGCGGGGCAGGGTGAGCGTCAGTTCGTCCATCAGGGACAGCACCTTGGCCGGGTAGCCCGCCTGGGCCGCCGCCTGCTCGACGGACGCGGGCTCGATGCCCTCACCGACCATGGCGACGCCCTCGTTGATGAAGTGGCCGATCACCCGGGAGGTGAAGAAGCCGCGCGAGTCGTTGACGACGATCGGCGTCTTCTTGATCTGCCGGACCAGGTCGAAGGCGCGCGCGAGCGCCTCGTCGCCGGTGCGCTCGCCCTTGATGATCTCGACGAGCGGCATCTTGTCGACGGGCGAGAAGAAGTGCAGCCCGATGAAGTCGGCCTGCCGCTCCACGCCTTCGGCGAGGGCGGTGATGGGCAGGGTGGAGGTGTTGGAGCACAGCAGGGCGTCCGGCGCGACGACGTGCTGGATCTCCTGGAAGACCTTGTGCTTGAGGGAAGTGTCCTCGAACACGGCCTCGATGACGGCGTCACAGCCGGCCAGGTCCTGCGGGTCCGCGGTGGGGGTGATCCGGGCGAGCAGCGCGTCCGCCTTCTCCTGGCTGGTACGGCCCCGGGAGACGGCCTTCGCGCACAGCTTCTCGGAGTAGCCCTTGCCCTTGACGGCCGCTTCCGGCGAGACGTCCTTGAGGACGACGTCGATGCCCGCGCGGGCGCACGAGTAGGCGATGCCGGCGCCCATCATCCCGGCGCCGAGGACGGCGACCCTGCGGACCTGGCGGGGCTCGATGCCCTGGGGGCGGTTGGCGCCGGAGTTGACGGCCTGGAGGTCGAAGAAGAAGGCCTGGATCATGTTCTTCGAGGTCTGGCCGGCCGCCAGCTCCACGAAGTAGCGGGCCTCGATGACCTGCGCCGTCTCGAAGTCGACCTGGGCGCCCTCGACGGCCGCGGCGAGGATGTTGCGCGGGGCCGGGTAGGGGGCGCCGCTGGTCTGCTTGCGCAGGGTGGCCGGGAAGGCCGGGAGGTTCGCCGCGAACTTGGGGTTCGACGGAGTCCCGCCCGGGATCCGGTAGCCCGGCCTGTCCCAGGGCTGCTGCGACTGCGGGTTCGCGTCGACGAAGGCGCGGGCCTTGGCGAGGAGTTCCTCGGGGGTGGCGGCGACCTCGTGGATCAGGCCGTTCTCCAGGGCGCGCCGCGGGCTGTACTGGGTGCCCTGGAGGAGGACCTTCAGGAGCGCGTCGGTGATGCCCAGCAGGCGTACGGTGCGCACGACGCCGCCGCCTCCGGGGAGCAGGCCGAGGGTGACCTCGGGGCAGCCGATCTTGGAGCCGGGGGCGTCGAGGGCGATCCGGTGGTGGCAGGCGAGGGCGAGTTCGTAGCCGCCGCCCAGGGCGGCGCCGTTGATCGCGGCGACGACCGGCTTGCCGAGGGTCTCGATGCGGCGGAGGTTGCGCTTGATCTCCAGGCCGCCGTCGAACAGCTCCTGTGCGGTGTCGGGGGTGACGCGGATGAGGTCGCGCAGGTCGCCGCCGGCGAAGAAGGTCTTCTTGGCGGAGGTGATGATGACGCCCCGGATGGTGTCCTTCTCGGCCTCCAGGCGGTCGGTGATCACCGCGAGGGACTCGCGGAACGCCTGGTTCATGGTGTTCGCGGACTGGCCGGGGTCGTCGAGGACGAGGGTGACGAGGCCGGTGCGGTCCTGTTCCCAGCGGATGGTGGTGCTCTGTGTCATGACAGGGTCTCCGTAGAAGTCTGTGGGTTCCGCCGGGGTGTTCAGACGCGTTCGACGATCGTGGCGATGCCCATGCCGCCGCCCACGCAGAGCGTGGCGAGGCCGTAGCGCTTGTCCTGGCGCTCCAGTTCGTCGACGAGCGAGCCGAGGATCATCGCGCCGGTGGCGCCGAGGGGGTGGCCGAGGGCGATGGCGCCGCCGTTGACGTTGACCTTGTCCAGGGACAGGCCCATGTCCTTCACGAAGCGCAGGACGACCGCCGCGAAGGCCTCGTTGATCTCGACGAGGTCGATGTCGTCGATGGTGAGGCCGGCCTTGGCGAGGGCCTTGCGGGTGGCGGGGGCGGGTCCGGTGAGCATGATGGTGGGCTCGGAGCCGGAGACGGCGGCGGAGACGATCCGCGCGCGGGGGGCGAGGCCGTAGCGCTCCCCGACCTCCTTCGAGCCGATCGCGACGAGGGAGGCGCCGTCGACGATGCCGGAGGAGTTGCCCGCGTGGTGGACGTGGTCGATCTTCTCCACCCAGTGGTACTTCTGCAGCGCCACGGCGTCGAAGCCGCCCAGGTCGCCGATGTCGGCGAAGGAGGGCTTCAGCTTGGCGAGGGAGTCGGCCGTGGTACCCGGGCGCATGTGCTCGTCGTGGTCGAGGACGACGAGGCCGTTGCGGTCCTTCACCGGGACGACCGAGCGGTCGAAGCGGCCCTCCTTCCACGCCGTGGCCGCCCGTTCCTGGGACAGGGCCGCGTACTCGTCGACGTCGCGCCGGGAGAAGCCCTCGACGGTGGCGATCAGGTCGGCGCCGATGCCCTGCGGCACGAAGTTCACGGCGAGGTTGGTCATCGGGTCGTTGAACCAGGCGCCGCCGTCGGAGGCCATCGGCACCCGGGACATCGACTCCACGCCGCCCGCGAGGACGAGGTCCTCCCAGCCGGAACGGACCTTGACGGCGGCCAGGTTGACGGCCTCCAGGCCCGACGCACAGAAGCGGTTCTCCTGCACGCCCGCCACCGTGTCCGGCAGGCCGGCGGCGATCGCGGCGATCCGCGCGATGTCGGACCCCTGGTCGCCGACGGGGCCGACGACGCCGAGGACGATGTCGTCGATCGCGGCCGGGTCGAGGGACGGGAAGCGGTCGCGCAGCTCATGGATGAGGCCGACGACGAGGTCGATGGGCTTGGTTCCGTGCAGGACGCCGTTCGCCTTGCCACGCCCGCGCGGGGTGCGGATCGCGTCGTACACGTACGCTTCGGTGCTCACTGGTGGGCCTTTCGGGAGGGTGGGCCGAGCGGGGTCAGTCGCCCTGGTGCGGGAGGTCTGTCGCGAGCCGGGGTATGTCCCAGTCCCGCGCGACGTCCGCCGTCCCGGCGCCGGGTCGCGCGGGAGCGCTGCGGACGGCGGTGGGGGTCGCGGAGAAGCGGGGGGCGGGGGCGGGCTGGGTGATGCCGCCGTGGTCGGTGAAGGTGCCGCGGGCGGCGAGGTGCGGGTGGTGCGGGGCCTCGCGCAGCGACAGCACGGGCGCCACGCACGCGTCGGAGCCCTCGAAGACGGCCGTCCACTCGTCCCTGGTGCGGGACGTGAACCGGGCGGCGACCGCCTCGCGCAGCTCTCCCCAGCGGGTCGGGTCCTTGCGGGCGTCCGCGAAGTCCTCGACGCCGAGAAGACGTACGAACTCGTCGTAGAACTGCGGCTCGAGGGCGCCCACGGCCATGTACTTCCCGTCGGCGGTCTCGTAGGTGCCGTAGTACGGGCAGCCGCCGTCGAGGAGGTTGGCGGCGCGGCGGTCCTGCCAGCCGCCGGCGGCGAGCATGCCGTGGATCATCGCGGTGAGGTGGGCGGCGCCGTCGACGATGGCGGCGTCGACGACCTGGCCGATGCCCGTCACGCGCGCGTGGTGGAGGGCTGCGAGGACGCCGACGACGAGGTAGAGGGAGCCGCCCGCGTAGTCGCCCAGGAGGTTGGCGGGGACGGCCGGGGGCGTGTCCGGGGCGCCGATCATGCCGAGGGTGCCGGTGAGGGCGATGTAGGCGACGTCGTGGCCGGCGCGGTGGGCGAGGGGGCCGTCCTGGCCCCAGCCGGTCATACGGCCGTAGACCAGACGGGGGTTGCGGGCGTGGCAGGCCTCGGGGCCGACGCCGAGGCGCTCGGCGACGCCGGGGCGGTAGCCCTCGATCAGCACGTCGGCGCGGGCGGCGAGGTCGAGCAAGCGCGCCGGGCCGTCCGGTGACTTGAGGTCGACGATCACCGAGCGCTTGTTGCGGTTGGTGACGTCGTGGTCCGGGTCGATCGCGAGGGAGGAGCCGCCGGGGCGGTCCACGCGGACGACGTCGGCGCCGAGGTCGGCGAGGAGCATGCCCGCGAAGGGGCCGGGCCCGATGCCGGCGAGTTCGACGACGCGCACACCGGCGAGCGGGCCGTGCCCTGCGGTGGCAGCGGTGCCTGCCGTTGTCATCCAGCCCCCTTGCTGTGACACAACCGATGTAACACCAGTGATGCTAGGAACGCCCTCCCACGGAGACAAGAGCGGGGCGAGCAAGCGCTTAGCCAGTTTCCCCCGGAGGTCAGCGGGCGTCCAGCTCCGCCATGAGCCGCCTGGGTGCGATCGTGCGGTAGCTCTCCTCCACCCAGTCGCACAGCAGCTCCGCCGTGGGGGCGCCCTGCCGCTCCGGCGGGACGCTCACCCAGCCGGCCCTGCCGAGGCCGTACCCGGCGGATTCGACGCCCGGGGAGGCCGGCGCGTGGGCGTGCGCCGTGTCGTCCCTGAGCTCGACCGTGACGCCCAGCGGGTGACCGCCGCCGTCCACGCCGAGGAAGACGAACACCTTCTTGTCGACCTCGGCGACGGTCTCGCCCCAGGGGAACTCCTCGGTCGCGCCCGGCAGGCCGAGCGCGAACTCGCGCACCTTCTCCCACTTTTTCAGGGTGTTCCTGGGTACGGCCACCTGCTGCCTCCGGGCTCGTCGTCGGGCTCCGCACTCCTCACGCTAGCCTCAGCCACCGACAGCGGCGCGGGCTGCACGACCAAGGGGTGTCATGAGCAGGCTGAAAAGGACGGACCGTCCCTACGACATCGTGCTCTTCGGAGCCACGGGCTTCGTCGGGGCGCTCACCGCGGAGTACCTCGCGGCCCACGCGCCCGAGGACCTGCGCTGGGCGATCGCCGGCCGCGACGAGATCCGGCTCAGGCGGCTGCGCGACCGGCTCCCCGGCGGCGCGGAGCCCGGCGTGCTGCGGGCGGACGTGTCGGACCCCGCCTCGCTGCGCGCCCTCGCCGAGCACGCGCGCGTGGTGGCGACGACGGTGGGCCCCTACGTGACGTACGGCGAGGACCTGGCGGCCGCCTGCGCGGACGCCGGCACCGACTACGTCGACCTCACGGGTGAGCCGGAGTTCGTGGACCTGGTGTACGTCCGGCACGACGCACGCGCGCGGGAAACGGGAGCCCGCCTGGTGCACGCCTGCGGGTTCGACTCGGTCCCGCACGACCTCGGCGCGTATTTCACCGTCCGGCAGCTGCCGGAGGGCGTGCCCCTGACCGTGGACGGCTTCGTGACCGCCGACGCCACCTTCTCGGGCGGCACCTTCGCCTCCGCGCTCAACCAGTTCGCGCGTGGCCGGCAGATGGTGGCCGCGGCGCGCGAGCGGCACCGGCACGAGCCGCGGCTGATGGGCCGCCGGGCCACCGCTGCGCTGGGCACGCCACGGTTCGCCCCGGAGGTCGGCGCGTGGGCGCTGCCGCTGCCGACGATCGACCCGCAGATCGTGCGCCGGTCGGCGAAGTCACTGGAGCGCTACGGCCCCGACTTCCGCTACCGGCACTACGCGGCCGTACGGCGGCTGCCCGTCGCCCTGGGCGGTACCGCGGCCGTCGGCGCGCTGTTCGCGGCGGCCCAGCTGCCGCCCGCCCGGCACTGGCTGTCGGACCGGCTGAAGCCCGGGGACGGGCCGAGCGCCGAGAAGCGGGCGCGCAGTTGGTTCTCCGTCCGGTTCGTGGGCGAGGGCGGCGGCCGGCGCGTGTTCACCGAGGTCTCGGGCGGCGACCCCGGCTATGACGAGACGGCGAAGATGTTCGCCGAGGCGGCGCTGTCCCTGGCCTTCGACGACCTCCCGGAGACGGCCGGCCAGGTCACGACGGCGGTGGCGATGGGCGACGCGCTCATCGACCGGCTGCGCGCGGCGGGCATCCGCTTCCGGGTGGCCGCGAGCCGCTGACCGGCCCTTCGGCACGCCCTCAGATCGGCCACTGCACCAGCGTGTAGATCATCCCGACGATCCAGCCCAGTCCCGCCAGGACGGCGAGGACCAGCGCGGCGTTCACGGCGCGCTCGACGGGCCGGTCGGGGTCGGCGAGGGGCTTCGGGGCACGGTGTGTCGTCATGCGGGTCAGCCTGCCGGGCGGCGGCCGGGGCCCACATCCGTACAGGTACTCAGACGACGTACTCAGGGACGTACTTGAGCGAGGACGCGTCTTACGGCGTCCTGCGGTACCGGGCCGGGCACCTCCGGCGGTGCGCGGGAACCCGGCGACGGTTGCGTGGGCCGCGACTCCCGGTACCGCGGAGGTCGGTCAGCGGCGCGTCGTCGCGTCCTTGAGCGCCCTGCGGCACAGCGCGTCCGCCCTGCGCGTCGACTCCGGCAGGCGGAACTCGGGGGCGAGGGCGAGGGTGTGGGCGCAGGCGTTGTCCAGGGTCACGCGGTGGCCGACGGACACGAAGACCGGCTTGACGCCCGTCCGGGTCCGCAGGGCACGGCCCACCTCGTCGCTGCCCGCCAGCAGCGGCGAGACGGATCCGCGCGGGGTGTCCGGCTCGTCGTACGTGAAGGTGAAGGGGTTCTTGGCGACGCCGATCGTGGGCAGACCGGTGAGGACCCCGAGGTGGCTGGCGAGACCGAAGCGACGGGGATGGGCGAGGCCGTAGCCGTCGCAGACGACCAGACCGGGCGGGCAGGGCAGGGCGTCCAGGGCGGCGAGCACGGTGGGGATCTCGCGGAAGGCGAGCAGACCGGGCACGTACGGGAAGGAGATCCGCCCGACGGCGGTGGCCTCGCCGACGACGTCGAGGCTCGCCGCGTCCAGGACGACGGCCGCGGCGGCGACGACGTCGAGTTCGTCGTCGTAGGCGACGTCGACCCCCGTCACACGGCCCGTGCCGGGCGGTGGTCCCGGCTCGTCGAGCACCACTGCCGCCCGCAGTTCGTCCTGGACGGCGCGGGCCTCCTCCTCGGTCGCGGGCCAGCCCGCCGGAACGCTTACGGTCGTCATGGTGAGGACGAGCGTACGGCTCCGGAGGGCCGGCCCGCGATCTTGTTCCGGAGCGGCCGCGTCAGCTCTTGCCCAGGGCCCGCTGCAGCTGGCTCTTGTTCATGTCCGAACGGCCGTGGATGTTGCGGCGCTTGGCCTCCTCGTACAGCTGGTCGTAGGTGGGCCCCTGAGAGCCCTTGCCGGACCGCTGCCCGCCCCGCTTGCCGGACGACATGTCCTGCGTGGACGTGCGGCTTGCGGTCTTCGACTCGCCGGACCGGGCGCGTTCCTTGTTCACCGTCCGGGCCGCGATCTCCTGCGCCCGCTCGGTGCTCTCTCCCCGGTCCTGCGCGCTCTTCTTGATGTGCTCGTACTGGCGCTCCCGCTTGGGGCTGGAACCGCGTGGCATGTGCGCTCACTCCTTTCGCCGTCGCGGAACGGGTACCCCGAAACGGCGCACTGAGCGGGCTCACCTCTCCAGCCGTGCGACCCGCCCCTGTTCGCCCGCGGCCCAGCACCCGAGGTCGGGGGTGCAGTCGACGGTGTCGTACGAGCCGGTGTCGACCGTGCGCCAGGTGCGGCCGGCGTCGGTGGTCAGGTCGGTGCCGGTGGGGCCGACCGCGAGGGCGGCGGTGCGGCTGTGCGGCAGCCAGGCGACGCCGGAGCGGTAGGCGGGCGGGGGCGTGGCGCTGGGCCGCCAGGTCCGGCCCGCGTCGCCGGTCACGGCGGCGGCCCGCGGAGAGGGCTGGTCGGGACGGTAGTCGCCGCCGACGGCGAGGCCGTGGGCGCGGTCGCGGAAGGCGAGGGCGAAGACCCCGCGCGCGGGATCGCCCGCCGGGATCGGGGAGTCGGTGGCCGTCCAGGTCAGTCCGCGGTCGGAGGAGTGCAGCACGCGTGCGCGTGCGGCGCCGCCGGTGGCCAGCCAGACGTCCCGGGAGCCGGTGGAGACCAGGCACTGGCCACTGGCGGCGAAGCCCGCCTCGCCCTCCAGGGCGGGCGGCATGCCCGTGTTCGGCAGGACCTTCCAGGAGCGGCCGCCGTCGCTGGTCGACAGGATGCGGAACCTGCCGTCCACGGGGTCGCTCATCGCGAGGCCGTGGCGGCGGTCGAAGAAGGTGAGGCAGTCGTAGAAGGCCCGGGCGTCGGTGTTGCGGAAGGACTCCGTCCAGGTCGCGCCGCCGTCGTCGGTGCGGTACACGCGCGAGGCCTCGCCCTCGCCGATGGCGAGCACCACGGCGCGCCGCGCGTCGAAGGCCTCGACGTCCCGGAACTGCAGCTCGGCGGCGCCGGGGGGTGAGACGTTTCGCCAGGTGGTCCCGCCGTCGGTGGTGCGCAGCACAGTGCCCTGGGTGCCCGCCACCCAGGCGGTGTTCCGGTCGACCGCCGCCAGGCCGCGGAAGCGGACGGAGGGGGTGCCGGTGTCCTTCAGCGCCCACGCAGCGCCGTGCGTCCGCGCCGACGCGGGGCCGTGCGCCTGTGCCTGGGCGGGGGCGGCGGTCAGGACGGCCAGCGCCGCCGCGCAGGCCGCCGCGGCGGCCGCCCTCCGCCCTGCGCGTCCCGCCCGTGCCGTTCGTACCGTGCGTCGCCTGTTCCCCAAGGGCCTCATGGCGGGCGAAGCTAGTCCACGGCGGGGGTGCCGTCCAGAGGACCCCGAGCGCCTCAACCGCCCTACGGGGCACGGGAGGAGAGGTGAGTCACTCCCGTGCATGAAGGCGGTGACCGAGGTCACTCGGATCCCGTGTGCACGGATCGGCCGGTTCCGGCGTCTCTTCCAGTGTCCGGCCCCCACCGCCCGGAAGTTCGTTTCGCCGTCACAAGGGAGCAAGGCGTTGTCCACCGTCATCGAGCAGCCCGTTGAGGCCCGCCTGGTCGCCGCCGCGCCTCGGATGCAGAGCATCCCCGCCACGCTGCACTACGACCGGCGCGATCCCTTCGCCGTCCGCATGACCTTCCCGGCCCCGGCCACCCTGGAGGGCGTGGAGGTCTGCTGGACCTTCGCCCGCGACCTGCTCGCCGCCGGTCTGCACGACGCCGAGGGACACGGCGACGTCCGCGTCCGCCCGTACGGCTTCGACCGCACGGTGCTGGAGTTCCACGCCCCCGAGGGCACCGCGATCGTGCACGTCCACTCGGCGGACATCCGGCGCTTCCTGCAGGCCACGAGCGATCTGGTGCCCACCGGCCTGGAGCACCTCCAGCTCGACCTCGACCACGACCTGGCGGAGCTGATGCGGGACGCCTGACCCGGCGCGATTAATCCGTTGACAGCCCTCCGACCCGCTCCTACGGTGTAGAACGCTTCTGTTGCCGCCGATTGGAGTAGGACGTTGCTCGTCTGAGGTCTGAGACACCGCGCCACACCTGTCAGGTGTGGGTGCCGCGTGCGACCTCGGCGTTCGAGCCGTCCCTGCGGGCAGGGCCTCTCCCCCTGGTTCCTCCGGGTTCCTCCGGGTTCTCTTCCGGTCCCCCGCTCCCCCGCTCCCGCGGTGGTCGCCGCCTTCCGGTGTCTCGATACGCGTTGCCCCTGACCGCACACGCAACCGCGAGGCCCGCTTGTCAATTTCGATCACCTGTTCCTCCCTCTCCTTCGCCTGGCCGGACGGCACCTCCGTCTTCGAGGGAATCGACATCGCCTTCGGCCCCGGCCGGACCGGGCTCGTCGGCGTCAACGGCTCCGGCAAGTCCACCCTGTTGAAGCTGATCGCCGGCGAACTGACCCCCGCCGACGGCGTCGTACGCGTCGCGGGCGAGGTCGGCCATCTCCCCCAGAACGTCACGCTCGACACCACACTCCGGGTCGACCAGGTCCTCGGCATCGCCGCGCAGCGGGCCGCCCTGCACGCGATCGAGGCCGGCGACGTGTCCGAGGAGCACTTCGAGACGGTCGGCGACGACTGGGACGTCGAGGAGCGCGCCCTCGCCACCCTCGGGGAACTCGGGCTCGGCCACATCGGCCTGGACCGCACCATCGGCGAGGTGTCGGGCGGTGAGTCGGTGCTGCTGCGCCTGGCCGCGCTGCTGCTGCGCCGGCCGGACGTCCTGCTGCTCGACGAACCCACCAACAACCTCGACCTGTACGCCCGTCGACGGCTCTACGCGGCCGTCGCCTCCTGGCCGGGCGTGATGGTCGTCGTCAGTCACGACCGCGAACTCCTGGAGCTGGTCGACCAGATCGCCGACCTGCGCTCCGGCGAGGTGACCTGGTACGGCGGCGCCTTTTCCGCCTACGAGGAGGCACTCACCACCGAACAGGAGGCCGCCGAGCGGATGGTGCGGGTCGCCGAGGCCGACCTGAAGAAGCAGAAACGCGAACTCGTCGAGGCCCACACGAAGTTGGCCGCGCGGACCCGCTACGCCAACAAGATGTACGAGAACAAGCGCGAGCCCCGGGCCGTGATGAAGCTGAAGAGACGCTCGGCCCAGGTCTCGGCGGGCAAGCACCGCATCCTGCACGAGGAGAGGCTCGCCGAGGCCAAGGAGCGCCTCGACGAGGCGGTGGAGGCCGTACGGGACGACGACGAGATCCGCGTCGACCTGCCGTACACGGCCGTACCGCCGGGCCGTGACGTCCTCACCCTCCAGGATGTCCAACTCGCGTACGGCGCGCGCGTGGAGGGCGGTTTCGACCTGCGCGGGCCCGAGCGGGTCGCCCTGGTCGGGCGCAACGGCGCGGGCAAGACGACGCTGCTGCGCACGATCGCCGGGGAGCTGGCGCCGGTGGCGGGCGAGGCACGCGCGCACGTGCCGCTGCGTTTCCTGCCGCAGCGGCTGGACGTCCTCGACGGCGAGCTGACGGTCGCCGAGAACGTGGCCCGGTTCGCGCCGGGCGCCACCAACAACCGGATCCGGGCCCGCCTGGCCCGCTTCCTGTTCCGCGGCGCCCGCGCGGACCAGCAGGCGGCGACGCTGTCCGGCGGGGAGCGGTTCCGGGCGGCCCTGGCGGCGCTGATGCTGGCCGAGCCGGCGCCCCAGCTGCTGATGCTGGACGAGCCGACGAACAACCTCGACATGGCGAGCGTGCGCCAGCTCACCACGGCTCTGGAGTCCTACGAGGGGGCGCTGATCGTGGCCAGCCACGACCTGCCGTTCCTGGAGTCGATCGGCATCACCCGCTGGCTGCTGCTGGACGGGCGACTGCGGGAGACGTCGGCGGAGGAGGTGACGGAACCGGTCCAGGGCGTGTTTCGAAAGTAGCGTCGTCTGCCCGAAGGGCAGGCCCGGCGGCGTCTGGTGCGTGCGATCGCAAGGCGGAGGGTCGCCCCGATACTGGTGGTGCGGGGGGAGCACGACAACGCGGCGAGCGTGCGTGCCAGGCGTCGCCGGGCAGACGGGACTTAACACGCCCTAGGCCTCCGCAACAGGCCCTACGGCGGTCCGCGCCGTGTGTCTCAGGACAGGCACAGCCTGACGGCCGGGGTTTTGTCCTCGTCGAGCGGCGCTGCATGATGGCTGATCGGCGCCTGTCAGGGGCGCCGGTCAGGGCCTGTCCGGCGGATCGGGTCGCAGAGAAGCGACGGTCGCTGATCCGCGCGGGTGAGCCGGGTATGGTGCGGGCAGCTGCAAGGCGTCGGAGGAGGGCGTCGACGCGATGGGGGTCCCTCCGCTCGAGCGGAGTCGAGGGTGACAGGCGTCGACAACCGACGACGATGCGGCAGATGTGCGTGCCGTACCCGGCGCCTGCGGCACGATCCGCCGGGCAGGACCTGAGCCACCGCCGATTCGGAGACCTGGACGTGCCCAGCAAGAAAGCCCTCATCCGCCGCCCCGGCCCGCGCCTCGCCGAAGGTCTGGTGACGCACCTCGAGCGGGAGAAGGTCGACGTGGGCCTCGCCGAGGAACAGTGGGAGGCGTACGTCGAGGCGTTGCGGACGCACGGATGGGAGACCGTCGAGGTCGACCCGGCCGACGACTGCCCCGACTCCGTGTTCGTCGAGGACACGGTCGTGATGTACCGGAACGTCGCCCTGATCGCACGGCCCGGCGCCGAGTCCCGGCGTGCGGAGACCGCCGGCGTCGAGGAGGCCGTGGCGCGCCTGGGCTGTTCGGTGAACTGGATCTGGGAGCCGGGCACGCTGGACGGCGGCGACGTGCTGAAGGTCGGCGACACCGTCTACGTCGGCCGGGGCGGCCGGACCAACGCGGCCGGCGTCCAGCAGGTGCGGGAGGCCTTCGAACCGCTGGGGGCGCGGGTCGTGGCCGTACCGGTGAGCAAGGTGCTGCATCTGAAGTCGGCGGTCACGGCGCTGCCCGACGGCACGGTGATCGGGCACATCCCGAAGGTGGACCGCCCGTCGCTGTTCCCCCGTTTCCTGTCGGTGCCCGAGGAGGCCGGCGCCCATGTGGTGCTGCTGGGCGGCCCCAAGGTGCTGATGGCGGCGAGCGCGCCGAAGACGGCGGAGCTGCTCGCCGACCTCGGGTACGAGCCCGTGGTGGTCGACATCAGCGAGTTCGAGAAGCTCGAGGGCTGTGTGACATGCCTCTCGGTGCGCCTGCGCGAGCTCTACGCCTGAACGGCTGAGCCGATCGCCGTTTCCAGCCCCGGGACCTGCGGATCCCGGGGCTGTTCCGGATGCCCGGCGGGCTCCGTTGTCAGCCGTTGGGACGCGGGCTGATCAGCGGTCTTTACGACACCCTTAACCTACGGGTTCGTAACCTACGGATTCGTAGCCTACGATCCCGTAAGTTCCGGCACCGCCCGCCGGACGCTTTCCGCTGTGCATCACGTCCCCTGGAGTATCCGTGACGATCGCTTCCCCTCACCTCGGCAGCCCCTCCGTCTGGACCGACGCCCGGCTGCTGTACGCCCTGGAGGAAGTGGTCGAGAAGGAGCTGAACCGGCATCTGAAGGTCGCCAAGGACTGGATGCCGCACGAGTACGTGCCGTGGAGCGACGCGCGCAACTTCCCCGGCCTCTTCGAGGACGGCGAGGCCTGGGACAAGGAGCAGTCCAAGGTCACCGAGATCGGCCGGATCGCCCTCGTCGTGAACCTGCTGACCGAGGACAACCTCCCCAGCTACCACCACGAGATCGCCTCGCTCTTCGGCCGGGACGGCGCCTGGGGCACCTGGGTGCACCGCTGGACCGCGGAGGAGGGCCGGCACGGCATCGTCATGCGGGACTACCTGCTCGCCTCGCGCGCGGTGGACCCGGACAAGCTGGAGCAGTTCCGCATGGCCCACATGAGCGAGGGCTTCGAGTCGGACAACCGGCACTCGATGCTGCACTCGGTCGCCTACGTCGCCTTCCAGGAGCTGGCGACCCGCATCTCGCACCGCAACACCGGCCACCAGTCCGGCGACCCGGTCTGCGACCGCATGCTGTCGCGCATCGCCACCGACGAGAACCTGCACATGGTCTTCTACCGCAACCTGCTCAAGGCGGCCTTCGAGATCGCGCCCGACCTCACCATGCAGGCCGTGCGGGACGTCGTCGTGAACTTCCGGATGCCCGGCCACGGCATCCCCGGCTTCGAGCGCGCCGCGGCGCAGATGGCGATCGGCGAGGTCTACAACCTGCGCATCCACCACGACGACGTCCTCCAGCCCGTGCTGCGCTTCCTGAAGGTCCTGGAGATCGACGGTCTCGGCCCCGAGGGGCTGAAGGCGCAGGAGGAACTGGGCCTGTTCATGGGCGGCCTGGACGCGGAGGCCCTCAAGTTCGACGAGAAGCTGGCGGCACGCAAGGCACGGATGGCGGCGCGGGCCGGCAACTGACGCGCCTTCGCCTCACCCCGCGGGCGGCTCGCACAGGGAACCGATTTCCCGGTGCGGGCCGTCCGCCGCCTGCGGCATCATGCCGCCATGCACTACAGCCACACGGTCCAGCAGGCGGTCGGTTTCCTTCTCGGTCTGACCGACGAGGAAGCCGCCGGACGGATCCGGCGGCGCATCGGCCTGCCCCGGCCCGCGACCGAGGACCCCAGGGTGAGGCGGCGCAGGCTGAACCAGGTGTGGGCCTGGCCGTCGAACGTGCCGTCCTCCCTGGCGCTGTGGATCCTGCAGGAGGACGACCCGGAACTGAACGCCGTGGTGTGGCGCTACATCGGCCTCGACGCCGGTCTGCGCCGGGCCCTCGCCCGCGGGATCCCGTTCGGCCCCGGCCGCACGGAACCCGTCCCGGTGGACCGCCGGCTGCCGGTCGAGGAGCCCGAGATCCCCGACGCCTACGTCCACCACGGCCTCGTGGGCGCTCTGCGCGAGGCGACCAGCATGGCCGCCGGGCGCGCGGCCGCGTCCATGGTCCTCACCCCGGCCGACTGGCGGACGGTCACCGAGGCGGACGCCGAGCGCGCACTGCCCGGTTACGCGCGCTGGGCGCTGTCCGTGCGCCCCGACTGCCCGCCCGCCCTGCGCGCCCAGTTCGGCTCGCACCCCAAGTTCACCCACCGCGTGCGACAGGCGGGCGTGCTCGACGGCCCCGCCGAGTACGCGACGGACCACGGTCCCGCCGTGCGCGTCCTGGACGTGCTGGCCATGGGCGGGATGATGTTCCCGGCACGGATCGGTGAGGCCGAGGACAGCCTCCGGCCGCTCGTACAGCAGCACTTGGGCGACCGGGAGGAGGCCTGGGCGGTGCTGGCGCAGCTGATCGGCACGTTCCACGGCACCGCCCCGGAGTTGGTGGTGACCGCGGGCGCCATCGCCTGAAGCCCGCTGGTGCGGCACCACCCGGACGGACGTATCGTGACAAAGGCGGCATGAAACGGTGGTGCCGTCAACTCGGCCCACCCCATTCCGTCCCCTCTTCAACAGTCCATCCCTGGACGTTCGGCCGGCTGTCGCCGGTGGATCGCGGCGCCGGCCTCTGCAGGAAGGCCTTGAGGACATGACACGCGATCAGCACACCTCTGTGTCCAACCAGCCCGAGGAACAGGTCGCCCTGGCCGCGGAACAGGCGCTCTTCCAGCCCCCGTCCGAGGGCGTCGAGGGCACTGCGGTACAGGCGGTACAGACGGGCTCCAACGGCCTGGAACAGGTCGAGGGCTATGTGCGTCCCGAGTACGACAGGATGTCGACCGAGGTGTGGACCCCGCCGACCGCGGAACTGCCCGACATCGGCGTGGCGTCGTTCGGCCCGCCCCGGCCCGCGGCCGAGACCGTGCACGGACCGGACGACAGAGTCCAGATCACGAACACGGCGGACTACCCGTGGCGCGTGCACGCGTCCCTGCTCATCACCGCGGCGAACGGCGACCGGTACATCGGGACCGCCTGGTTCATCGGGCCGCACACGCTCGTGACCGCCGGCCACGTGGTGTTCATCAACCACCCCGGTCACCCCGACCACGGCTGGGTCCAGAGCATCCAGGTCATGCCCGGCCGCAACGGCCCGTCGCTGCCCTTCGGCTCCGTCACCAGCACCAACTTCCGCTCGGTGAGAGGCTGGACCGCCTCGGGCGACGAGAACTACGACTACGGCGCGATCATCATTCCCACGGAACTGGGCTCCACCACCGGCTGGTTCGGGTTCGGGGCGTGGCCGGACGCCGATCTGCTCAAGACCACCGGCAACATCTCCGGCTACCCGGGCGACAAGCCTCCCGGCACCCAGTGGTACGACGCGCGCGGCGTCAGTTCGGTGAACCCGCTGAAGGTGTACTACGACATCGACACCGCCGGCGGGCAGAGCGGCAGCGCCGTGTACCGCGTCATCAACGGAAGCCGCTACGGCATCGCCGTGCACGCCTACGGCGGGGCGAGCGTCAACTCCGGGACGAGGATCACCCAGCCCGTCTACGACAACCTGGTCGCCTGGAAGGCGTGAGGTGCCCCACCGCGACCAGCCCGCGCACCTGATCACCGGGATCGTGGAGGACACGGCGGGCACGCCCGTCCCGGACGCCAGCGTGTATCTCACCGCCGGCCCGGAGCCCTACCCCGACATCGCCGCGCTCTCCGCGGCCGACGGCAGCTTCACCCTCTCCGTGCGCGGCGAGGGCGCCTACACCGTCCAGTGCCGCACACCGGACGACAGGATCGGCGAGGCCACCGTCACCGCGGGCGGCGACAGTCCGGCACGGGTGCGTCTGCGGGTGTGAGGACGGCGACAGG